>JBMFSA010000001.1:0-81600 GCA_049967795.1 Candidatus Micrarchaeia archaeon
TCTTTTTATCAATTTTAATGTTTGAAAATATTTATTACCAAAAGGAGCAATAAGTACACCATTAATTTTCAATTGCTGAATTACGCTATTAGGTATATTTGAAACTGCTGCAGTATATATAATTTTGTTGTATGGTGCGGCATCTTTATAACCGTACGAGCCATCTCTATATATTATTTTTATATTTTTTAAATTAGTTTTTTTGATGTTGTTTGTTGCAAATTCTATAACTTTTTTATTAATATCTAACGTTATAATCTTACCATATCTACCTACAATATATGCAAGCAAAGATGCTTGCCATCCACTACCTGTACCTATCTCTAATATCTTTTCATTTTTCTTTGGCTGAATCAATTCAAGCATTGTTGCAACAGTTGATGGTTGTGAAATCGTCGAATTTTTTGCGATAGGAAGCGCCAAATCATCATAAGCATAATTTAAAAATTGTGGAGGAACAAAAATATGTCTTGGTATCTTTTTAAAAGCAGTTATTAATCTTTTTGTTTTTAGAAATTTGTTTTGTATTAAAAATTTTATAAGCACTTCATTCTTTTTCTTGAAGTCATCATTATTCATAATATCAAATATATTTATTAAATATTTTTACTAACTTTGTTAAACAAAATTGATAAAAAATGATCAAAAGATATATAATGACCAAAATCTTATGAATTTTTTTATAAATAATCCTAATGGTGAAGTATTCTTCTTTATATCTTTAATCATTCTTTTATAAATTATTTTTTCTTCTGCATCTAGTTTTCCTTCTTTTACTATTTCTTGTTTTTTACCATCGACAATCTGCGTTTCAACTTTACTAATAATGTCTTTCTTCACCATACTATACCATTCATCAAGCGAACTGGAACCATAATCTTTATCTCTCAATACTGCAATTATATCTTTAGTAGTTAATTTCTTTGCTTGATGCGACATATATTCATGAAGCAGTGGTTTCATAACTGCTTTATCAACTATTCTTTTTATATCTGCAGGTGAATATCCTATTGTTATCCTTGCCAATCTCCCATAATTGAGATGTGCCCTTGGCTTATTTCTTGTATAAAATTCGAATAATTCTTTTCTATCCTGGTAACTTGGTGGCGCTACATATATATGATCACCAAATCTCCCACTTCTTTTAAGTGCAGGATCTATATCCCAAGGTGTGTTTGTCGCTCCTATAACATATACACCTTCATTCTTTTTTGAATCTGCGCCACTCATCTCCATAAGGAACTGGTTAACAGCCAATCTTAATGCAGATGATTCACCTCCTTCACCTCCACCTCTTTTTATACCTAAAGCATCCAATTCATCAAAAAATATTATACAAGGGGTATGCTTTCTAGCAGTTTCAAATATCATATGCAAATTTTTTTCAGTGTTTCCAGTATACATATCAACAATCTGATTCGGCACTGCCAATATGACATTAGCACCAGCCTCACCTGCTATTCCATTAACTGTGTATGTTTTTCCAACACCAGGAGGTCCATAAAGAATTGTTCCCAAACCTAAATCTTTGCCATATTTTTTAAATAATTCGGGCTCTTTTATCGCAAGTATTATATTTTCCCTCAAATATTTTTTTAATTTGCGCACACCTATTACATCATCTAATTTTTGTTTTGATTTATAAAAAGCAACTTGTTTTATTTGTCCTTCTTCTATTTTGGTTTCTGTATAATCAAATTTTTCAACTTGAAGTTCATTTGTCTTTTTATTCTTTGTAAATGTTGAATCAATATGTATCATCATGTCAATTCTTTCTAATCTATTCTTTGCTTCTGTATAATCTGGATTATTTGCAAGTGATTTTTCATACCAGAACCTAGCACCTACAAGATCATTGTTAGCTTCAGCTATATCGCCCATCAGCAATGGAGCGTCACTACTTTTTGGCTCCTTTTCCATTACAATATCAAGATCTTTTTTTGCAAGACCATATTCTTCCTTCATTCTATATGTAAGGGCTCTGTTAAAGTAAGCATCAGTATACTCTTTATCAATTTTAATTGCTTCAGTAAATTCAGCAATTGCACCATCATAATCCTTATTTTCAAAAAGAGAATTACCTTTTCTCCAATGTTCCTTTGCTATTGGATCCACAGGTCGTTTTTGTTGAGGGGTTGATTTATTATCATCATCTTTTGGCATATCTATCACTATTCTTTTTTATTTTGTTAACTTTTTTATTATCTAAATACATAAAAAGATATATAAAACATTATTCAATATCAATATAAAAATATAACAATATTTATTAAATTTATTACTTTACTTTATGTGTGTTTTTTTTGTATCTCATCTAATAAGTTATTGAGTTTCTTATCAACCATCGATATATAATGATTTGATCTGGGAACATTTTTGAATTTTACAGATGTAAATTCTTTTGCTAATTTTTTGACCTCCTCATTTAATGGTATTATATTATCTGATTTTACTTTATATTCATAATTAAGCTGTTTTACAACAAGTTCACTATCTGAATATAATGTTATATTAATATTTGTTCCAAGATTCTTTTTGCACCATTTTAATGCTAAAATAACAGCAGTATATTCCGCGAAATTGTTAGTTTTTATGTCATTATACACAGACTCTTCATGAATAAGTTTATCATCTTTGTATATTGCAAAGCCAGATGCACTTATACCTGGATTACCTCTAGCTGCGCCATCAGTATAAATTAAAATATCCATATATTCACATTTTTGTATGATTATTTATAGAAAAGAAAATTTTAATATTAATAAGATAAAATATAAATATAAATATTTTTAGTTCAATGTTTAATTGATGATATGGAGCTTGGAGAAGATGATGCTAGATCAATTATTGAGTTTGTAAGGAATTATATAGAATTGAATAGCATTGCATCTAATTTTGACAAAGGTATACTAAAACCAACAAAGCTCAATAAAAAATTAAAATTAAATTTAAGAGCAGTTTACAAACCGACAGGAGCAATAATATGGGAAATATCAACAAAAGGCACTAAACCTATTGAAAACGAAATTGCCGAAGCAGTAAAATCTTTAGTAGATAATGGCAATATAACAATATTTACAAAAGATCTACTTAACAATATAAGTTTTGAAATTGATAATATAGCTATAAGCAATGCATTAAAGAAAAATTTCATAAGCAGATTCAAAGATATAAATTTTGATGAGGAAGGTTTATTAATAAAATACGGATTAAAAGAAAGTATAATGCTTCCAAATGAATTAACAAAAAATAAAACAAAAACAAAATTATTTGAAGAACTATGTGTTAGAGCAGGATTACCAAATAACTATTGGAAGCAACCAAATATTAGTTTATACAAATTTAAATTAATTAAATTTGTAGAATTAGAACCTGGTAGAATAATCAAAAAATAAAGCATTGAAATTATAAAAAATAAAAAAGGCGATTTTATAATAAAAGATTTGAAAGATTTTATAAAATATTTAAAAGATCACGGAAGGCTTGTAGAAATAGATGAATTAGTGGATCCTAATTTAGAGATTACAGCATATACTGATGAAACTTGCAAAGATAATACAAACAAAACTTTACTTTTTAAAAATGTCAAAGGATTCCATATGCCTGTTGTAACAAATTTATTTGCATCACGAGCAACCTTAAATGAATTATTTGAAAATAATTATATTAATGAAATAATTAATTCTTTGACTAATCTAGGTATGAAAAATTTATCTTTGTTAAAAAGCATAAAACTTTTAACTTCATTTGAACCTAAGATACAAAATGCCAATTTTAAAAATTATAAAAAATTAAATAGTTTGGATGAATTACCAATCCTAAAGGTTTGGCCAAAAGACGGAGGAAAATTTATAACACAACCATTAGTTATAACAGAGAGCCCTATTAATCATTCAATAAATGTAGGTATGTATAGAATGCAGGTATATGATAAGTATACAACTGGAATGCACTGGCAGTCTCTAAAAGGAGGTGCTATACACGCAAGTGAAGCAAAGGATAAAAATAATGAAATAAATGTTAGTGTTGTTATAGGAACAGACCCATATAATATTTTAGCAGCAATTGCTCCATTGCCCCACGAGTTTAACGAATTTTCATTTTCAGGTATTATGCGCAATTCAAAAACAATATTAATCAAAAATGGAAAATATCCTCCAGTACCAATAAATTCTGAAATAATAATAAATGGATATGTTAATCCAAAAGAGCTTAGAATTGAGGGGCCTTTTGGTGATCATACAGGCTATTATTCTATAAAAGAAGAGTACCCTGTTTTTCATGTTGAAGATATATATGTCAAAGATGATTCTATTTATTCTGCAAGTGTCGTTGGGTGGCCGAGAAATGAAGATGCAAACATCGGCCTGTTTTTTGTAGATTTATTTAAACCTCTATTAAAAGCACTGGATAGTAGTATAATTGATATTTATATGCCACCAGAAGGTAATTTTACAAATACTTGTTTTGTTTCAATTAAAAAAAGATTTCCCGGTCAAGCAAAGAAGGTAATGTTCTCAATATTAGGATCTCCACAACTATCATTTTCAAAAATCATTATTGCATTTGATGATGATATAAATATAAGAAATATAAATGAGGTTTTGTGGGCGCTTTCTACAAGGATTGACCCTCAGAGAGATATAACTATAATTCCAAACACCTTTACAGATTCTTTAGACCACACAACAAATCTTCCATCATTTGGATCAAAAATGCTTATTGATGCAACTAAAAAAACAAGAAGTGAGGGCTATTATAGAGAATGGCCTGAAACCATCTCATTGCCTGAAGATCTTATTAAGAAGGTTGAAGAAAAATGGAAAATATTAAAAAGATAAATTCAAAACAATATCAATATAAAAAAGCTAATTATATACACTATTTATCAGATATGCTAAAGCTCAATTACACTATATTTTCACTTTCTTTCATCTATATAGGAATGCTTCTTGCTGGAATACCTACTCTTGTAGAATTTCTTCTATTGAATGTTGCAGCAGTATCTGCAAGAGCTTCTGGGATGGCTGCAAACAGATATATAGGCTATGAATATGATAAAAAAAATCCAAAAAAACAGACATGGAGTAGTATTAAAGTATTTTCAAAAAAGTCAATACTTATTATTTTCTTATTTTTTTCAACTTTATTAATATTCTCTGCGTTTTTGCTCAATTTACTTGCATTTATTTTATCTCCAATAGTTATTTTATTATTTATAATTGAACCTAAATTAAAAAAATATACGGAACATAGACATATTATAATGGGCATGGTTAATGGACTTGGTATATTTGCAGGGTATATAGCAATTAAAGGTATGCTACCCATATTTCCATCTATAATATTACTATGGCTTGGCTACAGCTTTATGCTTGGTGGATCGGATATTATATATTCAATGAATTATATTGACTTTGATAGAGCAAATAATTTAAAAACTTATCCAAGTTTATATGGTAAGGATAAAGCAGATATTTACTCATATACTTTTCATATTATATCTATTTTATTTTTCTTGTCTTTTGCAATATTGATGAATTCACTAATAATTATATTAGCAGTATTTATTTCTACAATAACTATATTTATATGGCATCTTAAAAGGAAAATAAATAATTCAAATATACCTTTCTCATACTATAATGGAATAGTGTCAATTATTATGTTGTTTTCTGTTATTATAGCTATTTTTATGAAATAAAAGAAAAATAAAATTAATTAATAGTTAATAAATTTATGATTTAATTATCAATACAATTAATTATCTCTTTTTTGAACTTTCATAATTCAACCATTTTTGATATAATTCATTGTTTATTTTTTCAAGCCTATTTAATATCTCTTTTCTAATCTCTTCTGTTGTAACTACTGTTTTTCCTTTAAAAGATTTTTCAACCTCTCTTGCAATCTTTCTCGCATCTGTAAGTTTATTGCCGTTTTTTAGCAATGCAACAACAATTTTCTCTCTCGCAAATCTTTCAGTCATATTATTTTTCTTTTGTACCTTTAACATTTAATCACCTTTTAACTATTCTATGATAACTAATAAATAATTTATGTTTTGATAATTCTCATATATTAATATCTTAAATTATTGTTTTATTGATTAGATAGAGAAAAAGAAAGATATTAAAATATGATTATATAATAAATTCAATAAAAATAATAGAAGGGCTCGTAGCTTAGCCTGGTTGGAGCGCCCGACTGATATTATTAAAGTATAAATAGAAATCGGGAGGTCGTGAGTTCAAATCTCACCGGGCCCATATCGTTGTTTCTCTATAAATTTGCTATTATAGATTTTTTGTTATTTTATCTTCTATTTCTTAATATTATATTAACACTATATATAGCACTATATATAATACGTAAAGGGTTTTGCATTATAGCCTTTATCAGCCAAATTTTTAGCAAAAATTTTACCATTGTTACCAAAAGTAAATATTTCATCTGCGCCAACAGCATCTATATATTCCAAAGCTTGAGAAAAATCAGCATGATCACTTAAAGTAAATTGCATATCTACATTAAACTTAAAAGTTTCTGCCAAGCCTGTTGCAACTGCAGTTATTACTTTTTTATTATAAAAATTAGATAAATCTGCTTTTAATTTTGAAAGTGATCGTGTATTTATTATTCCAACAAAATTATGTTTTAAGTCTTTTTCATTAAAGTCATCATCGTATAGAGAAATATAGTTGAGATTATAACCGAATCTGTTATAAATACTGCTTATATCACTTATTTTTTTACTGACGATAGGAGTTATTCCAATTTCATTTACTATATTTATAAGTTCTTGAGCTTTTCCAAGTGCATAAACACCAAAAATTATTATATTATCTTTTATATTTTGTTCAACCCATTTTTTTATTGAATCTATTATAATATATTTTTCTAAAAATTTTATTTTTGGATCATAGTATGTTGAATCGATAATAAGCTTATCAGCATTTTTAATTTGGATAGGCTTGCATACATTAGATTGCTGCAAATTATAATCGCCAGTATAAATAATTCTTTCTCCTGTCTCATTATTTATTACATATAGTTGTTTTGAACCTAATATATGCCCTGCATCTAAAAGCTCAATCCAATTTGGAAGAGAGACTTGATTAATTTTTTTATTTTTAATTATGTTTAGAAGCTCTACAGTTTCAATACTAGCAAGAACTTCATTTGAAGAACTTAAAGAAGAGATATGATCTGAATGCGCATGTGATATAAAATTTATATCTGAATTAGAGATTTTTGAATCTAATGATATTATTTTATTATTTACTTTAAGCACCTGATCGCCACAACATATTAAAAACAAATAAATTTAAATTTGTATATTAAATAATAATAAATTTAATATAAATTTAATATAAATTCATTAACAATTAAAATTAATAAATATGAAGACAAAGAATATAA
This sequence comes from Candidatus Micrarchaeia archaeon, assembly GCA_049967795.1. Taxonomy (GTDB): domain Archaea; phylum Micrarchaeota; class Micrarchaeia; order Micrarchaeales; family Micrarchaeaceae; genus JAJZYD01. The sequence goes on from JBMFSA010000001.1 coordinate 7,423, forward strand.
AATTATTTACATTAATTAAAGACATTAATTAAAGAAACTTTAAATTCTTTTTATAATTAAAAAGGTGTTAAAATGGTAGAAAATGTCATTATAATAGGTTCTGGGCCAGGGGGGTTATCTGCTGCAGTATATACTGCAAGGGAAGAATTCAAACCATTAATATTAGGTGGATTTAATAGTGGTGGACAATTACTGCTTACTACTTTAGTTGAAAATATACCGGGATTTCCAGATGGGATTGATGGGCCAGAATTTATAAAAAGATTGCAAGCACAAGCACAAAAATTTGGTGCAAGAATAAAAAATGAGGATGTAATTGATGTAGATTTTAGTTCAAAGCCTTTTAAAATTAAAACTAATGAAAATATTTATGAAGCACATTCAGTAATAATTGCAACTGGCGCAGATTCTAAAAAATTAGGTGTTCCAGGAGAGAAGAAATTTTATGGAAGAGGAGTAAGTGAATGTGCAACTTGTGACGCACCTTTATTTAAAAATAAAGACAATGTAATTGTTGTTGGTGGTGGTGATACTGCAATGGAAGACGCTGACTTCTTGACAAAATATGTAAAAAATGTTACAATAATTCATAGAAGAAATGAATTTAGGGCGAGTAAAATAATGCAAGAAAAAGTATTATCAAACCCTAAGATAAAAGTGGTTTGGGAAAGTGGTATAGAAGAAATATTAGGAGAGAATATGCTAGAGGGCGCAAGAGTAGTAAACTATAAGACAAATGAGAGAAGTATAATAAAAGCTCAAGGAATCTTTCTTGCTATCGGTAGAGCACCAAATACTAAATTTTTACAGAATAAAATAGAATTAGATGAACAAGGATATGTAGCAACAAAAGATAGTGTATTTACAAGTGTTGAAGGTGTTTTTGCAATAGGTGACTGTGCAGATAGATTTTATAGACAAGCAGGAACTGCAACTGGAGATGGTATAAAAGCTGCATTGAGGGTTCGTGAATATTTGTCAAAACTAAATATTCGCTAGAATACTTATAAATTTATTACACCAGTTTCTGCTGACCTTTGGATTTAATAAAGCTAGAAACCCTTAATCCAACTTTTCTTATTTTCTTTTTATTTAACAATTTTAAAATAAGTAATTTTGAATTTGATATTAGATCATCTTTTGATTGTGTGTATGATATAAGGCTTTTACTTTTTATCTTTTCAGTAAAATCATTATATCTTACTTTTACAGTTATTGTTTTATAATATAAACCTTGTTTGAATAACTCATTAATAATTTCATTAGATAATATTTCTAGCATCTTATATATCTCATTAATATCTGTAGTTTCATTATCCAATGTACGCTCTCTACTTATTGATTGAATTTCAATTTTATCTTTGACTCTACTTTTATCTATACCATTTGCAATATTATGTAATTCTTCCCCAAATATACCTAACTTCTTTTTGAGCATTGAAACATCTGCTTTAGCTAATTGGTCTATTGTTTCAATACCCAAATCAGCAAGTTTTTCTTTTGTTTTTTTACCCACGCCAGGAATTGCTGAGACTGATTTTGCATCTAAAAATTTTAAAATTTCCTCTTTTTTTACAAGCATAAGTCCATCTGGTTTTGCAGCATCACAGACCATCTTGGCAAAAACAACACCTTCTGCAATACCAACAGTTGATGGTAAGCTTGTTTCTTTAAAAACTTTCCCTTTAATCATTCTTGCAATCTCTAATGCATCATCATATGAATTAACATGAATTTCAATTGCAGCTTCATCAATACTTATTATTTCAGTTCTGAAGCCAAATGAAGATATAGTATCAAAAATCTTTCTTGATATTTTTTCATAATAATCATGATCTGCAGCAATATAAATTATATCTGGCTTAATCCTCAACGCTTCAGCAACAGGCTCTCCGCTATGGATTCCCAATGCTCTAGCAGGATAGCTGCAGCTTTCAATAACTCCTTTTATCTTATTTTCAGGACTAGCTGTTCCAACAATAAACGGTTTGTCTTTAAGTTCCTTATTTCTTACAATTTCACACGAAGCATAAAATGCATCCATATCAATAAACAATATGAGATCCATTTATTTACCTCTCTATCATAACTGATTTCTCAGCAGATACAATAAATGCAGTACCAAATATTGTATTCTCTAATTTAATATTTATAAAACCCCTATCCTTTAATAAGTTAATAAATTTATTTTTATCAAACATCCACAAACTCATAACAAGATAATTATATGCGTCTTTGTTGACCTTTGAGCCTAATAAAGGTATAATATAAAAGTAGTAAAACTTTAGCAATTTACTGAATATTAAACCCGGCTTTGATACATCAAGGAACACAATCTTTCCTTTATTCTTCAAGATTCTATTAATTTCATTTATAAATTGATCGAGGCTATCAAGATTCCTCAACGCAAATGCAGAAGTTATAACATCAAATGAATTATTATCAAAAGTTGTAGATAAAACATCTTGATTAATCAATTTTATATTTTGTATATTTAAATTTTTTATCTTTGCTTCTGCTATTTTCAGCATATCTTCATTGAAATCAACACCTATTATATTAACTAGTCTATTATTGTGTGCTGCTATTTTAGATATTTCAATTGCAAGTTCACCAGTACCTGTAGCGACATCTAATATATTTAATTCTCCAGGCATATCTAAACATTTTAAAGCAGTTTTCTTTCTCCATTTTTTGTCTAAACCCAAACTTATTATTTTATTTAATCTATCATAACTTGCTGAAATAGAGGAGAACATTGAATTAATCTTATCACTCATTTTATACACCAATATTAAATATATTTATTATACAATCTCTACATACTTTTATTTATGTAAAGTTTAATAAAAAAAAGATATATAAATTAATATATTTTACATTAATTTATTTAATTTATAATAAATAATATATTATTATACCAAATTATAAATTAATAATATTTATAATAAGACTCAATAAATTTGAAAATAGGTAATCGTTTGAAGTATTTAAATAAAATAAACAATTTAATAAACCAAATAAAATTAAAAAATATAAAAAATTTTATAAAAGATGCAGAAGCAGAAAAAAGTAAATATAAAAAATTAATAGAAAGCTATGGCATAGATCTTAAAACAATAAATGAAAATAAAATTAAAGATTATTATAAAATTTTGAATATATCTTATACTAATGACAAAGAAGAGATTAGACAGGCATATATTAAATTGATGAAGATATATCACCCAGATGTAAATAAAAGTGAAAATGCAGAAATAAAAGCAAAAGAGATAAATGAGGCTTATGCAACATTAAAAGAAGAAAATTCAAAAATAAATTATGATTCAAATTATAAAAAAGGAAATACGTTGAGATTGAATAATCTAAATGTTAATAGTATATCAAAAACTTTGATAGAAAACTACTATAAATTAAGAGAGCAGGATATTGAAATATTTAATGCTCAAATAAGATCAGCAACAACCAAAAATGAGGCTCATGCTATAATAATAAATTTTGTAGATTGGCAGAGGAGATTTGATAATGCTAAAACTAGATCATTCTCAGAAATCTTCAAATATGAAAAAAAATTTAAAAAATTATATTTAAAAGGTATAAAACTAATTAAAAACAAAAATATAAACAAGGAGGATTATCAAAAACTCAATGATATAATAGAACAATTAGAATTGTTAGAAAAAAATAGCAAGGAAATTGATAAAGCAATTATTTCAGTATCAGACGATATAAAACAACAAATAGGGAAGGAAGAAGAAAAGATAAAAGACAGATTGTATAGTTCGCTTTAGAATCATAAAATTAAAATTCTACTTTTTAAAAATATTAACGACATATGTCTTATATGAAATAATATTTAAATAGATATATTAGTGAAAAGTAAATTAAAGATTCATCTTCTTAGATGAATAAATGTGGATGATGGGTTATTAAAAATTAGTTTAACTCTTATTTGTATTTTGAATTTTCTAAAACTAAGTGAATAATATGAACAGTATAATAAATAATATGACAAATAATAAAATAATATTAGAAATAATATTAGATAAAGTATTTACATCCATGGCTACACCTAATATAGCTCTTATTAAATATTGGGGGAAGAGAAATGATAAATTAATATTACCTTATAATAGTTCAATAAGCATAACATTAGGTGATGAATTAAATACTAAAACTAGTATAATGTTTACTAATAAAATTAAAGAAGATATGTTTTATATAAATGGTAAAAAACAAGACCTTACAGATAAAGAAATAAAAGAAAGATTTGCAATAATAGATATAATGCGCAAAATGGCAAATAGTGATGCTAAAGTTTTGGTAGTTTCAGAAAACTCTTTTCCAACAGCGGCAGGCCTAGCATCTAGTGCTAGTGGCATCTCTGCTATGGTCTTTGCGGCAAATGCAGCGTTAGGGCTTAATTTAGATCTTAAAGAACTTTCGATAATAGCAAGGCAAGGAAGCGGCAGCTCTTGCAGAAGTCTGGCAGGTGGTTTTGTAAAATGGGAGAAGGGTATTAAAGAAGATGGAAGTGATTCTTTTATAAGGCAGATAAAGCCTAGTAGTCATTGGCCTGATCTAATAAATATTATTGCGATTGTTTCAGAAGATAAGAAAAAAGTATCATCAAGATCTGGAATGAAGCAAACAGTAGAAACAAGTCCTTTATATAAAGTTAGACCAGAGGTTGCAGAAGAGCGTTGTAATAGATTAGAAGAAGCAATATTAAAAAAAGATTTTGAAGAAGTAGCCAAGATAACAATGCAGGACAGTAATACACTTCACGCACTTATGTTAGATACATATCCCCCTATTACATATTTAACAGACGTATCAAAAGAGATCATTAATGCTATACATGAATTAAATGAATCTAAAGGAAATATTATAGCTGCATATACATTTGATGCAGGTCCAAATGCTACTATAATAACATTAGAAAAATATAAAAAAGAAGTCCTTAATGCATTAAATAAAATTAATGGTATAAAGCAAATTATAGAAACAAAAGTTGGTGATGGTCCTAAATTATTAGATAATTCACATCTTATAAATGAGGATTTCTTAAAAAAACATGAAATTAATATTTAAATAAATATATAAAATATTCGGATGAGAAAGGTGTATATCGAAGCTAAAGCACCTGGTAAAATATTGTGGTTAGGTGGTTATTCAGTTTTAGAAAGGCCAAATATAGGGTATGTCACTGCTATTGATTCGTATGTCCATGCTTATCTTGAATTAATTGATAATAGTAATACAATATATATAGAAGTGCCCCAATTTGGATTAAAAATATCAGGATCTATAGATTTAAAAAATGGAAAATTGAATATTGAAAGAATAAATGAATTAAATCTGCTTCTTACTACTATTGAAGTAACACTTTCTTATGTTTTGTCCAAAGGTTATAAATTAAAAGGTATGAAATTATATACTAAAAATGATAAAGCAATTAGTTATAATATAATCAATAATAATCTTAATCAGAAAAAAATTTCAAAAAGTGGAATGGGTAGTAGTTCAGCAGTAACTGTAGCAGTTACCGCAAGCATTTTATCAGCATATGGATTAGATATGTATGAAAATGATTGCTTGCATAAACTAGCGCAAGTTAGCTATAGTATTGCTACAAAAAAAATTGGAAGTGGATTTGATATAGCAACTGCAACATATGGAAGTATAGAATATGTTAGATATTCACCTTCAATAATAAGTGAATTCCCTTATAATTTTACTCCAGATGATGTTAACAAAATAGTATTAAAAGAATGGGATTATCAAATAAAAAAGGTGCAATTGCCAAATATATTTATACCTACTATTGCAAATTTTGTAGATGATGCAGCGATAACCTCATCGCTAGTCAGCAAAGTAAATGAGTTTAAAAAACAAAATCCCGAAACATATAAAATTTTAATTAATGAGATTCATAATTCTGCTAAATCCGCTGTAGATCTATTAGATAAAATAAATAATGACCCTGATAATAAGGATAACATAAATAACTTTATTGAAGAATTTGAAAAAAGTAGATTAGCAACAAAAAAACTTGGCGAATTAAGTAATACCGAAATTGAAACAGATGATATTACAGAATTAATAGAAAAAAGCAAATTAAAAGGTGCAGCAGTTGCTAGAACACCAGGGGCTGGTGGAAAGGATTCTATAGTCGCACTCTCGTTTAAAGAAAATATTGATAGATTAAAAAATTTCTGGTCAACGATCAACAATTTAGAATTGCTTGATACAACCATTCAAAATAACGGATGTCGTATAGAGGTATATAAGGATAAAAAATTATAATAGACATATTAAAGAAAAATAAAAAAATGTTCTATATTTAAAAACTTTTCATTAATTATATGACAATTAGAATGGGGCTGCCGAGATTTGAACTCGGACGACTAGCTCCCAAAGCTAGTAGTCTACCAGGTTAGCGTACAGCCCCATAGACATATTAAAATAAACAAAATAATAAATAAAAGATGTATAGATGTTTAAATGATAAAATTAAATATTTTTCTTTTCTTTTGTTTTTTATAAAACTGTCAAATATTTTAATAAATAAAGGAATTAAATTAAACTTCATTCTGATTTTTTTATTAATTCTTTTATTTTATTATCAATCTCTGTATAAATTTTATTTATATCTTGATTATCTTTAACCGCTTTAAATTTATCAATGTAATTTTGATCAAAAATTATTTTTAAACTCTCAACAAATAATATATATTTTGCCTGCTCAGGAAATTTATTATCATAATAAAAGAATAATAGATATAATAAATTACCATAACTTTCAATTACTGTTTTTCCGAATTGAAATTGATCTTTCATAGTTATTATATTTTCTAACCCCCTATCAATGATTTCTAATAAATTAGTATTTTCATTAATTTTTTCAACAAAACTTTTTAAAATTTCAACATCTTTTTTTAAATCTATAGTATCTTTAGTTAACTTAACAAGAGAATCAAGATTATTATTTATTCTATTTATCTTATCATTTATAGAAAGCTGATTCAACATAAAAACCACTTTAATATTTCTTGTAATAAAAATTATTATAATTATTTAGATATTTATATTTTTTATTTTAAGATTTTTATTTTATTTGATAGAATCTATATTTATATAAATATTATAAAAATAAAAATATTTAACAAATAATTTATAAACTTAAAGAAGAATATATAATATTATAAGATAAAAAAATAAAATATAGAGTAAATAATGTTTAATGTTAAATAAGGATTAAATATAAATATTACCAAAAATGAAATTATTAATAATATAATTAATATCATTAAATTTATTAATTATAGGGTTTTAATTTATAATTTATAAAATTATTAAATGATTTTTATGGATTCTGTAGATTTACCTTGGATTGAAAAGTATAGACCTAAACACCTTTCAGAAGTAATAGGCCAAGATGCAATTGTAAACAGATTAAAAGCTTTTGTTGATAACAAAAATTTTCCTAATATGATATTTGCAGGAAGTGCAGGAATTGGAAAAACAACATGTGCAATTGCATTTGCAAATGATTTATATGGTGATGAGATATCTGCCGCATTTAAAGAACTTAATGCAAGTGACGCGAGAGGTATTGATGTTATAAGAGGTGAAGTAAAAGAATTCGCAAAGACAAAAGCAATGTCAAAAGTACCTATTAAAATAATCTTCTTAGATGAAGCAGATTCCCTGACTAGTGATGCACAACATGCACTTAGAAGAACGATGGAGAAATTTTCTAAAGAGACAAGATTTATATTAAGTGCAAATTATGCAAGCAAAATAATAGAACCTATACAGAGTAGATGCGTGGTTTTTAGATTTAAACCATTAAATGAAAATGAGATGAGGGAATATATAAAAAGAATAGTAGAAGCAGAGGAACTTGAAATTGATGAGAAGGCGATTCAGGCACTGATATATGTTGGTGATGGGGATTTAAGGAAATTAACCAATATTCTGCAAAGCTCGGCAATGCAGAATAAAACAATAACAGAAACGAGTGTATATGAAATTGCAGCTAGAGCAAGGCCAAAGGAGATAATCAATATGCTTAAACTGAGTATTGAGGGTAATTTTGAATTAGCAAAAAAAGAATTAGATACATTGATGTTGAAGAATGGAATGAGTGCTGAAGATATTTTAACACAATGTTTTAGAGAAGTTCAGAATCTAAATACAAGTGAAAAAATAAAGTTAAAGCTTATTACATATATAGGGGATTGCAACTTCAAAATTGTAGAAGGAGCAAACGAGCATATACAGCTTGAATCAATGCTTGCACAGATGAGTTTATTGGGAGAACTTATGAAGAAAACACCAACATAAAATTAAAATTCTAATTTAATTAAACTCGAAGGAAACAGGGCCTTCATATTTATAATCAGGACCTTTTAATCGAATTTGAAAAATAATTGAAGTATTCGGTTTTACATCTACAGGCAAACTCGGACTTATATTTGAAATAGTAAAAGGGGGATCTACACTAATTTTATTTATATTAATCTCTTTTTGAGTATTACCATCTAAATTATTTTTAAAAGGTATCTTTATTAATATATTATTATTTGAAAATTTATTTTGCTTTTTTATAGAATGAATAAATCCATTCAATTTTATATTTATTCCATTAACAATTATATTTTTTGGTTTTAAAAATTCAAACATAGATACACCATTAGTAATTCATATTATTTATTTTATATTTTATAAAAATCAATAATAAATTTATTAAAGCAATATTACTATAATAATCTTATAATTTTATTCTTTAATATACTTTAATAAATATATTTAATAATATAAATACCATTAGTATATAATAAGGTAAAAGAATATGAAAATACAATCAGCATTTGAATACCTTGTAACTTATAGTTGGGCAATACTAATAATTGCTATTATAGTAGGGATTATTTATTATTTTATGAGTATACCTTCCACTTCTTCACAAAACTTATGCAGTATGGAAGATTCGTTTATATGTGGAATTAGTGCATCTATGAATTATACAACAAATACTGTTTATATATATTTAAATTTTACAAATACTCAAGCATATCCAATAGAAAATGCTATTGCAATTGTCACTCTTAACAATCAAAATTTTACTTCTAAAACATGTGCTCCTTTTATTGTCAATACAGGTAATATGTTAGATTGCAGTATAAATACAAATATGAATATTACTCCAGATACGGTTATATCTGGAAAAATATTTTTAAATTTTAATAATTGTGAACTCGCTCCAAATTATTTATCAACAAAAAATTGCGCTGGTGCACCTATACAGACAGTGGCAGGTCAATTTTTTACACATACTAGTTAAATAATTATATGACTTCGCCATATGCAAATATCCTTGGTGCTTTATTCTGCAATAAAAAGAAAGAATCATTGCTTTCAAGATATAAAGGAGTATTTAATAAAAGATCGACAGTATTTTCTGCTTCATTTATATTATCAACAACAATATTAGTATGTTGAAAATTAGATACAAACATATAATTCTCTCCCTTACTTAATTTTCTTTTGTTTTCTTCTAATGAATTTATAACTACTCTTGTGAGTATTTTTGTTGTTTTATTAAATGGTTTAGATAATAAAATATCGCCTTTTTCTATCTCATTTGAATCTATTCCTTTTAAAGCAAGACCTACTCGCATATTAGGTATAGCTGTATCTACATCAATATCATGACTTTGAATAGATTTAATTATAACTTTTTTACCAGAATTATGATATAATTCATCATGTACTTTAATTGTACCTTTAGTTACAAACCCAAGTGCAACATTCCCTATTCCTTTCACAGTGAATGCGCGATCTATATCTACTCTGCTAAGGTTATTATTAGAATTTGTAGATATTAATTTACTATAATTAATTATTGTATTTAGAATATTATCATTAGAAACAATTTCAAAATTTTTAATTTTTGCACTTGTAATATATTCTTTTATATCATTATCATCAGTGAATATTATATGCTTCTTAGTAAGAGATGCTGCTAAAATTACTTCTCCAAAAGTTTTATCAATAATTGAAGTACTTATAAGTATTAGATCAGATAACAACATAGATTCCGCTACATTTATTATATTATTTTTTATATTTGTAGGGAATAATACTACAATTGCATTGTTATCTATAACTCTATTATAAAAAGTAAGATTTCCTTCGGTGCCTTTTTTGCCTAAAGATTCAGCTATAGCAACATTTAAGGGTACTGAAATTATTAGATTCATTAACTCACAATTGATATTTTAATTATTAATTATAATTTATAATTTTATATTTAATCTAATTTATCAATTAAATTTAAATTAATAATAGAGTACGAGGTATTATAATATAATAAACTCTTATTAATTTTTATTTAATTAATTTAATTAATTTTTATTAATTATTAATAATTAATATTTTAATATTACAAAAATATATAAAGTAATTCTTAAATAATTCTTAAAATAACTTCTTTTAATTTTTATAACTTATTTTAATATTTCTTTTTTATTTTATTTTTTTATTTTATATAAAGCTTCAAATAAAACAAAAAGTATATAATACTTTCTATACTTAATATATAATAAAATGCATGCTATGTTTACTTAGTAGTATTGCTCTTTTATATGGTGAGCTGTTGGCTAAACCCTCTGAAATTATCCCTCCACATAGATTATTAAGTGACAATGAGGCAAAGAAGGTATTAGAGAAATTTAATATAAGCCCAGATAAGCTTCCGAAAATTCTTGAAAGTGATCCTCAAGCAATAAAATTAGGTGCAAAGGCAGGTCAAATAATTGAAATTGAGAGGCACGATCCGACAGGTAAATATTTATATTATAGAGTAGTAGTAAAAGGGTAAATATAAATAAACATCTCCTTGTAAACATAGCTATGCTATTGAGGTGTAGATAATGGAAGATGAACATGAAGTACTTGGAAGTTATTTAAAATCTAATTCTGTTGTACAACACCAGTTGGAGAGTTATAATAAATTTGTAAGAACCGGCATACAAAAAATTATAGACAACCAAAATCTTATTGAACCAGATATTTCAGGATTTGCAATCAAGTTCAGAAATATAAGAATAGAGAGACCAGTAGCTATAGAATCAGACAGCTCAGCAAGGCAGATATTGCCAAATGAAGCAAGAATAAGAGATCTAAATTATTCTGCACCTATGTACTTGTCATATATACCTGTAATAAGTGGTATTGAAAAGTTAGACTCTATTTCAGAAGTATTTATAGGTGAACTACCAGTAATGGTCAAAAGTGATTTATGTTATACAAAAAATATGACTAGAGAGCAGCTTATCAATGAAGGAGAAGATCCGGATGATCCTGGTGGTTACTTTATAATAAAGGGCACGGAAAGAGCATTAATAGGTTTAGAGGATTTAGCGCCAAATAGGATCACATGCAATAAAGATAAGAGTAAGGATCTGATTGTTGCGAAGATTTTCTCAACAACTCTCAATTTTAGAGCGAAGTGTGCAGTATCAAGAGATAGTTTAGGAATTTTCAAAGTAACATTCCCAACAATAGTAAAGGGTTTGGATTTTATATTGGTATTGAAAGCATTGGGTCTTCAAAAAGAAGAAATAATAGCAAGTGCACCTAACGATGAAATTAAAAATGATCTTTTATTAAATATTGATGTAAGTGAAGCAAAAGATTTGTCAGCTAAGGAAGCTTTACTTACAATAGGTGCAGTTTCTGCGCCAAGTCAGACGAAATCATTTCAGGAAAAACGTGCAAATACGCAACTTGATACGTATATATTACCTCATCTTGGCACAACCCCTGCAGTAAGAAAGGAGAAAGCTTACTTCTTATTAAGAATGGCAGCACGAGCAACGCTTACAGCCCTTGGGCATATCAAACCTGATGATAAGGACCATTATTCAAACAAGCGAGTTAAGCTTGCTGGAGATTTAATGGAAGAGCTGTTCAATAGTGCATTTAAGATGCTTGTTAAGGATATAAAACATCATGTTGAAAGGACAAGTGCAAGAGGTAGAAAGCTTACTATCAAGAGTAACATTAATGCAGATACATTAACGACAAAGATTTTATATTCAATAAGCACAGGAACGTGGCCTGGCGGTCAAACAGGAGTATCAAAGGTTTTAGAAAGAAAAAATTTTACAGCAACAATTTCAGACCTTAGAAGAGTTAAATCACCACTTGCAAAGAAACACCCACATTATGCAGCAAGAGATGTCCACGGAACACATTTAGGAAAGTTGTGTCCAGCTGAAACAACTGAAGGAGTAGAAGTGGGATTAATTAGATATTTAGCAATGATGGCAAGAGTAACAACAGATATAGATGACAGCTACTTAATAAGTAAAATGAAGGAGTTAAACCTTTTGAAAAAGAAATAAGATGGTGATATTTTTGAGTGATAAAGAAAAGGCTATAATATTTTTAAATGGAAAAATTATAGGAGATGTAGAAGATGGCAAAGCATTTGTAGAAGAAATAAGAAAAAATAGAAGATTAGGCATCTTACCTGGAGAGATCAATGTTGCATATATAAAAAAGCTCAATGAAGTACATATAAATGCAGATAGAGGTAGAATAAGAAAGCCTTATATTATAGTTGAAAATGGAAAGAGTAAGTTAACACCAGAACTGAAGCAAAAATTGAAAAATAACGAAATTGATTTTAATTATCTTTTAAGAAGGGGAATAATTGAATATTTAGATGCAGAAGAGGAAGAGAATATAAATGCAGCATTAAGAGAAGAAGATATAAATGAAAAAACAACACATTTAGAGATTGATCCTGTATCTATTTTTGGATTTACTTTTAATACAATGATATTTCAAGAGCATAATCAGTCAGGAAGATATGCATTGTCTGCTAACTTTGTAAAACAGGCTCAAGGTTTATATGCATCAAACTTTAATAAAAGATATGATACAGAAGCGTATCTTTTATATTATCCACAAAATCCAATAGTAAATAGTTTTTCATATAGAGCATTAAAAATGGACAAGCATCCTAATGGTCAGAATTTTATAGTCGCAATAGCAACATATTATGGATTCAATATGCAGGATGCCCTAATTTTGAATAGAGCTGCAGTTGATCGGGGTCTTGGTAGAAGCATATTTTATAAAACATATACTAATGAGGAAAGAAAATATGCTGGCGGACAGCAGGATAAATTTATGATACCACCGGCAACAGCCGAAAACTATCTTGGAGAACATGCTTATGTAAAGTTGGGAGAAGATGGTATTGTAGAACCTGAAGTGGATATAGATGAAGGAGAGGTTGTTATAGGTAAAATTTCTCCACCACGTTTCTTAGAGGAACAAACCTCTTTTGGAGTTGGGGCGGAGCGTATGCGCGATAACTCTATGACATTAAGAGCAGGTGAGAATGGTGTTATTGATAGTGTTATGCTAAGCGAAATTACAGGAGGTACAAAGATAGTAAAAGTAAGAATAAGAAGTAATAAAATACCTGAAGTAGGAGATAAATTTGGAAGTAGAAACTTCCAAAAAGGTGTTGTTGCTTTAGTTGTACCACCACAAGAGATGCCGTTTACAAAGGATGGTATAGTACCTGATCTTTTATTGACGCCGTTAAGCCTTCCAAGCAGATTGACTTTTGGATATATGCTTGAAATGCTCACAGCAAAAGCAGCTACTGTTGAAGGCACAACTATGGATGGAACGATGTTTACAAAGAAGGGAAAGGATAGAATTGATGAATGCAGCGCAATCCTTGAAAATCATGGATTTGAGAAATATGGAAATGATGTATTATATGATGGTAGAACAGGAAAAGCTTATAAATCGCAGATCTTTACAGGAGTTGCTTATTTCAACAGGCTTCATCATATGGTTAGCAAGAAGATACAAGTAAGAAGCAGAGGTCCTGTTCAGATATTAACAAGGCAGCCAACCGAAGGAAAGCCAAAGAAGGGAGGTATAAGATTTGAAGAAATGGCAAGAGATGCATTAGTTGGATATGGTGCAAGCGCGGTTGTAAAAGATAGACTTTTAGAGCAGAGTGATAAAGCAGATAATGTCTGGGTATGTAAAGACTGTGGAGATATAGGTTATTTTGATTTTGTAAAGAATATTCCAGTATGCCCATCATGCGGAGGAAATAATCTTGAAAAATTAGAAATAAGCTATGCATTTAAATTACTCTTAGATGAAATAAAGTCAATGCATATATTCCCAAGAATAAAGTTAGAAAGTGAATAAATAATAATTAATTTTAATTTTTTTAATTTTAGAAATAATAAATAAAAAATTTATTAATTTTATATTAAAGGTGTTAGATTATGCAAGCTGAAGCTGTTGATTATATAAAGTTTACCCTTATATCACCAGAAGAGATTAAAAAAATAAGTGTTGCAAAGATAACTGTCCCAGATACATATAATGAAGAGGGATACCCTATAGATGGAGGTCTTATAGATCAAAGATTGGGAGTTATTGATCCAGGATTAAAATGTAAAACCTGTGGAGGAAAAGCAAAAACATGCCCTGGACATTTTGGACATATTGAATTAGTAAGGCCTGTTATACATCCCGAATTTGCAAAAATAATATACATGCTACTTAGATCAACATGCTCAAGCTGCCATAAACTATTATTAACTCCTGAAAAGATAAATGATATTAGAGAAGATATAAACAACTTCGCAAAAGCAGAGGATGAAGATGATGAAGAGGCAACATTGATGCTTGCAGAAGATGATAGAAATGCACTTATAAAACAGTTAAGAACAATTAAAAAATGTCCACATTGTGGAGCAGTCCAACAGAAGATTAAGTTTGAAAGACCAACATTCTTTTATGTTGGAGGAAACAGAATAAAGCCAGATGAAATTAGAGATTGGCTATCAAAGATATCTGATGATGATTTGAAGCTTATAGGTATTGATCCAGAAGCAACAAGACCTGAATGGTTTATATTAACAACATTGCTTGTTCCGCCAGTTAATGTAAGGCCATCAATAACGTTGGAAAGCGGAGAAAGAAGCGAGGATGATTTGACACATAAATTAGTTGATGTTATAAGAAGCAACCAGCGTTTAGAGCAGGACATTGATGCAGGTGCGCCGCAGATTATTATTGATGACCTTTGGGAGCTTCTACAATATCAAGTTACAACCTATTTCAATAATGAAACACCTGGTGTTCCAGTAGCAAGGCATAGAACCACAAAACCATTGAAGACGCTTGCACAGAGATTAAAAGGAAAAGAAGGAAGATTACGTTATAACTTAAGCGGAAAAAGAGTAAATTTTGCTGCAAGAACTGTCATATCGTGCGATCCAACATTGACATTAAATGAAATAGGAATACCAGAGAGGATTGCAGAAACTTTAACAGTTCCAGTATATGTAACACTGTGGAATATAGAAGAATGCAAAAAGATGATTAGAGATAAAAGCAGGCCAGTTGTTAATTTAATTATGCCGAACGGTCTTAGAAAACATATTATTGATATGAATATAGAAGAAATAGTAAATGAACTCAAGCCAGGCATGATATTGGAAAGGAAATTAAAAGATGGAGATAATGTATTGTTTAATAGGCAGCCAACATTGCACAGAGTTTCTATAATGTCGCACAAAGCAAAGATAATAAAAGGTAAAACATTAAGATTGGCTAATGTGGCAACAGTTCCATACAATGCGGATTTTGATGGAGACGAAATGAACCTTCATGTACCCCAGTCTTTAGAGGCACAAGCTGAAGAAAGATATCTAATGCAAGCTAAAGATCAGATATTATCGCCAAGAGATGGAAAGCCATTGATGGCTCTTAGTGAAGAGGAGTTGATAGGCGCATATTGGCTTACAAAAGATGATACCTATTTTGAAAAAGATGAAGCGATGAATATGCTCGCTTCGATAGGTATTTATGAACTCCCAAAAGAGAGCAAGAATGGAAAGTATAGTGGAAAATCAATAATTTCGATGCTGTTGCCGAAAGATATAGATCTTGAAATAAAAGGAATATTTGATACAATAGTAATTAAAAAAGGAGTATTAGAAAAAGGAACTTTAGATGTAAAGACAGTAGGCAGATCAGGATCTTTGCTCTTTCTTGAAATTTACAAAAAGCATGGAGCAGATGTAACTGCAGACATAATAAACAAAATTTCATTACTGTCTGTCTATGTAGGAACATATATGGGCATGACACTTAGTATTTCTGATTATTATCCATCAGATGAAATGTTAAAAACGCGTGAAAAAATAATAAAAGAAGTATTTGAGAAAACAGACAAGCTGCTAGAAGCTTATAAAAATAAAACATTAACACCATTATTGAATTACACGAGAAAGGAGACATATGAAATGCTTGTATTTGCGCAGTTGAATGAAGCAAGAATAATGCTTGAAGAACCTATTAAAAAGTATTACTCGATGGAAAATGAAGCTTATTTAATACCTACAGTACATGCAAGAGGTAGTATATCAAACTTGGTGCAGATAGTAATGGCCCTTGGCCAGCAGTCAGTAAGGGGAGAAAGGCCTTCAAGAGGTTACAATAATAGAGTATTAACATATATAAAGAAGGGAGATAAATCGCCACAAGCGAGAGGCTTTGTAAAGTCAAGTTTCTTTGAAGGTATGAATCCTATAGAATTATATATGCACGCAATGGGAGGTAGAGACTCCACAATGGGTAAATCATTATTGACAGCAATTTCAGGATATCTACAGAGAAGAGTAATTCATGCTCTCCAAGATCTATATGTAGATGATGATCTATCAGTAAAAGATGCAAGCGGTGCTTTGATAGAGACAATATATGGAGGAGATGGAATTGACCCAACAAAGGTAAGGTTAGTAGAAGAGAAAAATTAACTTATAAAAATTAAGAGCATCTTAAAAATTGATATGTTAAAAATGAAATTTTAATATTTTAAAATATAAAAATAATAGTGATTATATGAATGATGATAAAAAAGATGAAAATTATAAAGTAGCACCAGGAGAAGCGGTTGGTGTTGTTGCTGCACAATCTTTAGGAGAGCCTAGTACACAGATGCTACTTAGAGTCTTTCACTCTGCAGGAATTAGCTCAGTTGTAACAACAAGAGGTATACCAAGAATTATAGAACTTATTGATGCAAAAAAGAGGCCAAGCTCACCTTCGATGCTTATAAAGTTTAATGAAGATGTTAAAAAAGATTATGAATTTGTAAGGAAAGTTTGGAAATCTTTGGAAGAAGTAACGTTGCTTGACATTATAAAAGATTATGATGAGAATTTTAAAACAGGAACATTAACCTTTACACTTAATAAGGAAAAGCTGGAATATTATGAGCTGACGCCAACTAAACTTTATAATAAAATTTTGAAAACAGAAAGCCTTGAACCAACAAAAGAAGGTGAATATAAATTCATAATAAAATATAAAGGCAAGGGTAAGACTATATATAATATGCGCGTCGCATTCAACAGGCTTTTATCAAGCGTTCTATTTGGCATTCCTGGAATAAAAAAATCAACAATACATCAAGATGAAAAAGACAAATCATTTTATATAATTACTGCAGGCAGCAACCTTGAAGAGATAATGAAAATAGAAGGGGTTGATAAGTGGAATATATTTTGCAACGATCCATTTGAAGTTTTAAAGTATTATGGCATTGAAGCTGCAAGGAATGTTATAGCAAGCGAATTGATGGATATAATAGAAGAAGAGGGCTTAACTGTTAATTTTAGACATATTGGTTTATTAGTAGATACAATGACAAGTACAGGAAGGATTAAAGGTGTTGGCAGGCATGGCGTAGCAGGTGAAAAAGAGTCTGTATTTGCAAGAGCAGCATATGAAGAAACAGTGAAGCATTTTGTAAATGCATGTGTATTTGGTGAAAAAGATTTCTTAAAAGGCGTAGCTGAAAATGTAATGTTAGGAAAGCAGATCAAAGTGGGCACAGGAAGAGTAAAATTAGGAATAAAGAATGAGGATTTAGAAAAAATTAAACCAATCGAGTATAAAAAAGAAAAGGAAAAGAGTAAAGAAGATAAAAAAGAAGATTAATAAATGTATCTAACAAATAAACAAATACTTTTAATTTGATATTTTAATTGATAAATTTAGCATATTACAATAATTTATAATATTTTTATTTCTTATTAGATTATTTTATAATTATGAGGTGTATAAAATGGCACAACCAGAAAGACCTTTTGATTTGTTGAATAAGGAAATAGGCCAAACAATATTAATAAGATTAAAAGGAGGCACTCAGATAAGAGGCAAACTCTCATCTTTCGACATACATATGAATTTAGTAATACAAGATGCAGAAGAGCTTGAAGATGGGGAGCTTAAATCAAAAATAGGAACTGTTCTGTTAAGAGGTGGAAATATAGTTTATATATCACCGATTTAAGAATTTAAGGCAAAAGATAAAGCTCAATTGTTGTGGGCTCTTGGCGCAACGGTAGCGCGCCTGCATGGCATGCAGGAGGTTGCGGGTTCAAAACTTTATAGTGAAAATCCCGCAGAGTCCACTTTAAAACATTAAATATTGTGCTATGATCTATTTTTATTATTTTTTGTTTAATTTTAAAACTTCTCTTTTTGTTATAGACATAATTTGTAGTTGGATAAAAATAAATTAAATAAAGTTTTTTAATTATATATTTTTTATTTAAATTGGTGATAAGATGGGAGAAAATCAATTTTTCAAAAAATATGAATTGCCGCAACTACCATATAAAATAGATGCATTGGAGCCTTATATAAGCAAGGATATCATTGATGTACATTATAATGGACATCACAAAGCATATGTCAATACAACCAATTTACTTTTAGAAAGGATGGAAAAAATTACTAAAAAGGAACTCACACAAGGCAATTATGACTTACAAGGCGTAATAAGAAATCTTGTTTTCAATATTAATGGACATAAATTACATTCACTTTACTGGAAAAATATGGCTCCTCCAAAAAGTGACAAAAATAATAATCCAGGAGGCAAGCTTGCAGATCTAATAATAAAGCAGTATGGAAGTGTAGATAGATTTAAGGAGTTATTTACAGAAGCAGCAAATTCATTACCGGGTGGAGGGTGGACAACATTGAACTATGATACAGAAAACAGAAATCTACATATAATGACATATGAAAATCATTTTATGAATCAGATTGCAGAATTGCCTATATTATTAATACTCGATGAATTTGAACATGCATATTACTTGCAATACAAGAACAAAAGGGCAGACTATGTTAATGCATGGTGGTTACTCATAAATTGGGATGATGCTGAAATGAGACTGGCAAATGCAGAGAATAGAGCATAAAGCATAAAAAAATAAAATTAGTTTTTTTACTTTTTATTTTTTATTATTTTTAATTTTATTTATTTTAAGTATATATATCTTTTTTTAATTCGATATGCTTTTTATTGTACTTATTTAAGAATAGGAAATAGTTAGAAAATTTTTTATAAATTATAACAATAAAGTTTATAAATATTATTATATAAAAATAATGTAGTTAAATAGAATCTCTTATAATATATTTATTTTGATTAAAGTATAAAAATTGATGAGGATATGGGGAAGGAAGAAAGAGAGTATGCTGAAAAATTAGACGAAAATAACTTAAAAGATACAGAAGATAAAATAAAATCAATAGAAAAAATCAAAGATATAGAAGATAGTGCAGCAGAAATTATCAACAAAGCAAAAATCAATTCAGAAAAGAGAATTAAAGAAGCGAAAGAAAGATCAGCAAAACTTATAGAAGATAAGAGAAATGAATTAGATGAAAAAAGGAGAAATAAGCTAAATATTATTTTAAAAGAACTTGAAATCAAGAGTAAGAGTATAATAAATGAAGCGGAGAAAAATGCAAAAACAATAAAAAGTATGAGCTTAAATAAAAAAGAAAGAGATAAAATTGTTAATGAAATTTTAAACAACCTTTTTGAATAAAATAGGTGTGGTGCTTATTTTGAATAAATTATTTAAAGCATTTTATACAGAGCCGATGCAGAAAATACGAATAATCTCTCTTGAAGACAACAAATATGATTTAGTAAAAGCACTACATAAATTAGGCGCACTTGATATAAAGCAGAGCAGTCTAGCACTTGAGAATGACAAGGCATTAGAAAATATTCAAATCATATCAGAAGAATTAATAAAATTAGAAAATGCCTTAAATTTTTTAAATAAACCAAAAAAAGATATTAAAAAATATAAAATAAAAGATGATCTAAATGAAATTCTAAAATTAAGTGCTGATATAAAACCGCTTATAGAAAAAATCTTTGCTTTTATAGATAACAAAAGATCATTAATAGAAGAAAAAAATGAAATAGAAAATAATTTAAAATTCATAATGCCTTTTTCAACTATAAATATAAATTTAAGTAAATTAAAAAGTGAAAAAATAGAGGCAAGTGCAATTGTAATAAGCAAGAAAAAAATAAATAAATTATTAGCAGAAGTAAAAAAAGCAACAGACAATTATGAATATATAATAAAACAATTTGATAAAAAAAATAAAAATAGCTATTTCTTATTTGTAATATATGACAAAGAAAATGCTCAAAAAATAGATGGAATTATTAGTAATTATGCGGATGAAAGAATAGAATTGAATAAAGGGCTATTTTTTGATTATCCAAAAAATATTATAAAAAAATTAAATGCTAGAAAAGAAGAGATAGATAGAGAAATAAATAAAATAGATAAAGATTTAGAAATAATAAGTGAAAATGAATATTACCATATCGCTGCAATCTTGGAAATGATAGAGATTGAATATGAGAGAGCAAAAATATCTGAAAATTTTAAGAAAACAAACAAAACATTTATTATTGAAGGATGGATACCTACAAAAAAATTTGATGAACTAAAAGGTATACTTGATGAAGTAGCTAGGGATAATTATTATTTAGAAAAAATAAAAACTAATGAACTTGCCCCAACCTTATTAAATAGACCTTCAATATTCAAGCCTTTTGATTACTTGATTGAATTTTATTCACTACCCAGAAGTGATGAAATAGATCCAACATGGATCTTTGCATTTTCATTTATGATATTTTATGGCTTGATGATTAGCGATGTAGGTTATGGTATTTTATCATTAATAATTGCATTATTAATAATGAGGAAAGTAAACAAAGAGGGTTTAGTTTATAATGTTTCTAAAATCTGGGCAATATCTTCAATACCTGTTATAATATTTGGGTTGCTATCAAATCAGATATTTGGATATTCATTTAGTTTTCTTAATGCAATACAGATTATAAACTGGAACAAAAATATACCAGATATTATAGTACTTACTGTATTAATAGGGGTATTTTATGTTATATTAGGTCAAATCTTAAGTTTCTTCAATAAATATAGACATCATGAAAAGAAGCTTGCAATAAGTAAACTTATTTCAATAATAACAGTTATAACGGGCGCAATTGCAATAGCAGGATATCTTTTTAATGCTTTCAATGCAACAATATCTGAAATAACGGCAATCACTGCATTAGTAACTTTTGGTATTACAGCTGCGCTAAGCGGAAGAGAAGCAAGCGAGCTTACTAATTTAATATCACACCCATTGAGCTTTACAAGACTTCTTGGATTTGGACTTGCCAGCATCATTATAGCATCATTGATAGACAAAGCATTTACTCCAACATTAAGCAGTCTTAATATTGTAAATATAATTCTATTTGTAGTATTCTTGTTGATACTATTGATATTACATATACTTAATGTAATTGTTGGTATGTTCGAGGGAATAGTTCAGGGCGCAAGGCTTAATCTTGTTGAGTTTTTCTCAAAATTCTACACAGGTAATGGCATTAAATTTAATCCATATAGCGAGAAAAGAAAATATACTTATGATACTAAAAAGATATTTAAAAAGAAAGATAAAAAGAAAAGAATGTAGGGCAAATATTAAAATAAATTATAATAAGATAATAATAGATAATTTAAAAGGTGATAAAATTGACAATAGATATAGGAGCTGCAGTTGCAGCAATTGGAGCAGGAATAGCAATATTAGGAGGCGCATATGGTACAGCAGTTGCTCAAGCAGCAATAGGCAGTGCTGGAATGGGATTAATTGCTGAGAAACCAGAGCAGTTTGGAAGTGCATTACTTCTGCTGGTAATACCTGAAACTTTAGTGATCTTCGGCTTCGTAATTGCAATATTAATATTGCTTGGTGCAGGATTAGTATAAGCAAGTGGAAGCATGGCATTAGACAATCTTGTAAACAAAATAAATAAAGATGCAAAAACAGAAGCAGAAAGTATAGAAAAAGAATCAGAAAAAGTCATTAAAAAAATAAATGATGATACAAAAGAACAGATAGCACAACTTGAAAAAGAATTTAATGATTCAATCGCTGAAGAAACCAATAGAATCAGTAATGAATATATATCAAACGCAGAATTATCTGCAAGCAATATAATTGAAGAGGCAAAGAGCAAAGCAGTGAATGAAGAATACAATAGAATAAAACATATCTTGAGTAATGATAAAAAATTATCTGAAAGATATGCAAATATTTTTGAAAAACTTCTACTCGATGCAAAGCAGATAATGGAGGATTATAAAGTAAAGGCAGGTAAACAGTACAAAACAATGATATCAAAGAAGCACCCCGAACTCAAGGTTGAAGATGATAATATTAATGGTGTAATTATATTATCAAAAGACGGCAAGATAACAATAGATGCAACAATAGATTCAATTCTAAACAAAAAAGAGGAAGAGATAAAAAAGAGCATTTATACCGCACTTTTCAACAACAGCAAGCAAATAATCAAAGGCAGAAGGGGTAGAAAAAAGTAAATAGAGAACTTAAATAAAAAGAACCAAAAGAGGGATAGAGAATGTTATCAAAGAAATTTAATAGAATAAACCATTACAGCTATTCAAATACTAGAGTAAAGGCTATGAAATCAAAGCTACTCAACAAGGAAATATTGGATGACATAGCTCGGCTCAATAATATACCACAGATATTGGCAGTATTGCTAAAAACAGACTATAAAGAAAATATAGAGAAATATGGAAATATAGAAATTGAAACAGAGATGATTGATTATTCTTTAAATCAGAGTTTATCAGATGCTGCAGAAAAACTTGTAAGGATAACACCAAATCCTGAAAAAACAATCATAGAAAGTATTGTTTCAAAATGGGATATGTACAATATCAAGCTTATAATACACGCAAAAGCAACAAACAAAAGTTATGAAGAAATAAAGCAATTGATTATTAAATCAAAAAAAATTCCAGATTTCGCAATCAAAGAAGCACTTAACCAAAACTCATTTTATGACACAATCAATGAACTCTCATCCATAATACCATATAAGAAGTTACTGACAACTGTAAATGAAGTTTATAAAAAAACATCAGATATTGTAAAAGTAGAAGATACTGTCGATAAATATTTTTTTGATGAATATAGCAAAATAGTGCCTTTGATTGAAAAAGAAAGCAAGGAATCTGCCAAAATTATTAAATTAGATATAGAGATTAGGAATATTCTGATGCTTATAAGGGCAAAGAAGTACGATTTAGATGAGGCTAAGCTTAAAGAACTGCTTACACAGAACGGAGTTACAAGCATAAACAACCTCATTGAACTTTATAAAGCATCTAAAAATTTTAAGGAGCTCATTGAAGGAATAACTACTTTTAATTTAGCAGATATTTACAAGAAATATGAAAATCCCTCTTTATTTGATCTTGAAATATATATGAAAAAAATATTCTTTAAGAAGATTAATTCGTTGATAGCACACAGCGTATTATCAATCGGCGCTATAATAGAATTTTATTATTTAAAAGATTTTGAAATTTCTATACTGCGCGCATTGATAAATAGCAAAAAATACAACTTGAAGGATGGAGAAATAATGGAGATGATAGAATGGAGGATATAAGTATAAATCAAAATCAAAGTTATAAAAATGATAATTATAAAATTGCGGTGCTAGGAGACAGCCTTTTAATAAAAGGTGCAAAATTAATTGGTATTAAGGAAGTTTATAAAGATGATGAGCATATAGAAGAGCACATCAATGATTTATTCAACAATAAAAGTATAGGCATAGTAATAATCAATGAAAGTATTGTTGCAAAAATTAAAAATAATAAATTAGTTAGGGCAATGGAAAGCAGCTTAAAGCCAATATTTATAGAAGTTCCAAGTTACAATGAGCCAGAATTATATATAGACATGCTTAAGAGGCTCATTATACGGGCCATAGGTATTGATATAACAAATAAGTAGTAATTAGTGTTTTGCTTGTATTTTGAAAATAGGAATAATTAAGATTGAAATAAAATTAAAAAATATAATAATTAATAATTATATAGGTGAAATAAATGGGTTCAATTATAAAAATTGCAGGGCCCTTAGTTATTGCAAGTGATATGAGAGGCTCGAAAATGTATGATGTTGTAAAAGTTGGTAATGAAGGACTGATAGGAGAGATTATTCAATTAAAAAATGATAATGCTGTAATACAAGTATATGAAGATACAAGAGGCATAAGACCAGGAGAAAAAGTGGAAAATACAAATATGCCTTTATCTGTAGAACTTGGCCCTGGTTTGATAGCAAACATTTATGATGGTATACAAAGGCCTTTAGACTTGATTGCAGCTAAAAGTGGATCCTTTATAAGCAGAGGGGTAAGCGCGCATCCTCTTGACATAAAAAAGAAGTGGAAGTTTCATAGCATGCCAAATATAAAAAAGAATACAATAGTAAATGAAGGAGATATATTAGGATATGTTGATGAAACAGATCTTGTAAAGCATTATATAATGGTGCCAAAAGGCTACAAAGGAAAAATTAAAACAATAAAAGAAGGTGGAAGCTTTACAATATTAGATGAAATTGCAGAAATTGAGCAGGATAATAAAACAAAAGAAATAACAATGATGCAGAAACGTACGGTAAGAGTTCCTGGTAAATATCTTAAAAGATACGCACCAAACGTTCCATTAATAACAGGTCAAAGAGTTATAGATATGTTCTTCCCGGTTGCAAAAGGAGGTGCTGCTGCTATACCTGGCCCTTTTGGTTCAGGAAAAACAGTAGTTTCACACCAACTTGCAAAGTTTGCTGATGCTAATATTATTATTTATGTTGGATGTGGGGAGAGGGGAAATGAGATGACTGAAATATTAACAGAATTCCCAAAACTAAAAGACCAAAAGAATGGTAAGCCATTGATGGACAGAACAGTATTGATTGCAAATACAAGCAATATGCCCGTAGCCGCAAGAGAAGCAAGTATATATACAGGAATAACAATAGCAGAATACTTTAGAGATATGAACTATGATGTTGTACTTATGGCAGATTCAACCTCAAGATGGGCTGAAGCAATGCGTGAGATATCAGCAAGGCTTGAAGAGATGCCAGGTGAAGAGGGCTATCCTGCCTATCTTCCTAAGAGACTTGCAGAGTTCTATGAGCGCGCAGGGCGAGTAAAAACACTATCAAATAATGAGGGATCAGTAACTATTGTAGGAGCGGTATCACCACCAGGGGGTGATATATCAGAGCCAGTATCACAAGGATCATTAAGAGTTGTCAAAACATTCTGGTCATTAGATGCTTCATTGGCAGGATCAAGACACTTCCCTGCAATCAACTGGCTTACAAGTTATTCTCTTTATAAAAACTCATTTAATGAATGGTACAGCAAGAACTTAGGAGAGGATTTTGTCAAGAACAGAGATGAGGCGCTTGCCATATTGCAGAAAGAAGCAGAGCTAAAAGATATTATAAGATTGGTAGGAGCAGATGCACTTCCAGAGCATGAGAGGATAGTGCTTGAGATAGGGAGAATGTTGAGGGAAGATTTCTTAAGGCAGAGCGCATTTGATGAAATTGATGCATATACAAGCTTGAAGAAGCAGAAGGGCATGCTTGATATTATATTATACTTCAAGAAAAAGGCAGAAGATGCTCTTAATGAAGGTGTAGAAGCAAATGCGATCCTCGAAACAAAAGTAAGAGCGCATATTTCAAGGATGAAGGAGCACTCAGAAGCAAAATTTGAAACGGAGAAAAGCAATATATTAAAAGAGATAGATGAAGAGTTTGCAGCATTGATTGCGGCAAACAAAAAGCAGGCTAAATAAAATGGTGATAAAGTGAAATTTGAATTAGAATATAAAACAATAAATTCAGTTGCAGGACCTTTAGTGATTGTTGATAAAATAGGGAATGCTGCTTATAATGAAATAGTCAGCATTAGATTACCAGATGGCGAAACAAAATTAGGCCAAGTTATAGAGAGTACATCGAAGTATGCAGTAGTACAGGTATTTGGCCAAACCAATGGTATTGATGTTGACAAAACCTCTGTGAGATTTCTAGGAGATACATTTAGAGTAGGAGTATCCGATAGCATGCTAGGGAGAGTATTTGATGGGCAGGGAAAGCCTAGGGATATAAAAGCAGAAATTATAGCAGATGAAAAGCTAGATATAAATGGGGATCCTTTGAATCCTGTATCAAGAGCAATGCCTTCTGATTTTATAGAAACGGGAATATCTGCAATAGATGGACTGATGACCTTAGTAAGAGGTCAAAAACTTCCGGTCTTCTCAAGCTCAGGATTAGCACATAACCAACTCGCAGCACAAATAACAAAGCAGGCAAAGGTAAAAGGAGAGAATGAAAATTTCGTTGTTGTATTTGCAGGTATAGGAATAACACATGATGATGCAGACTTCTTTATAGATAGTTTTAGGAAAACAGGCGCACTGAAAAGAACGGTCGCATTTATAAACCTTGCAGATGATCCAAGCATCGAGAGGATTTTAACACCAAGACTTGCATTAACAACTGCAGAGTATTTTGCTTATAAGAAAAATATGCATGTTCTTGTCATATTGACAGATATGACAAACTATTGTGAAGCATTAAGAGAGCTTTCAAGCGCTAGAGAAGAAGTTCCAGGCAGGCGTGGCTATCCAGGTTATATGTATACTGATCTTGCAAGCATATATGAGCGTGCAGGATTGATTAAAGGTAAGAAGGGAAGCATTACGCAACTTGATATATTAACAATGCCGAGCGATGATATAACACACCCGATACCCGATCTGACAGGATATATTACGGAGGGAAATATTTATTTGAGCAGAGAGCTTGCAAACAAAGGTATTTATCCTTCAATAAATCCGTTAAGCTCTCTTTCCAGGCTTATGAATGAAGGAATAGGAAATGGTAAAACAAGAGAAGATCATAGAAATGTTGCAGACCAGCTTTATGGATTTTATGCAAAGGCTGAAGATGCTAGAAGCTTGAGTGCTATAGTCGGAACTGAAGCATTAACCTCTATTGATAAGAAATACCTTAAGTTTGGAGAAGAATTCGAAAAGAGATTTATTATGCAGGGTATCAATGAGGAGAGAAGCATTGAAAAGACCTTAGAAATTGGCTGGGATCTTCTTTCAGAATTTGAACCCGAAGAATTGATAAGAATAAAAAGCGACTACATAAAGAAGTATTATAAGAGTAAAAATGAAAAATGATTTTATGGTAACAGTCAATCCAACTAGAATAAACCTTATAAATACAAAAAAGAATATTGTACTGGCAAAGAAAGGACACTCTTTGCTTAAGAGGAAAAGAGAGGTGCTTGTTCTAGAATTCCTTAACTTTATAAACAAATTTGCAAGAGATAGAGATTATTTATATCCTTTACTACAAGAGGGTTATAAAAAAGTAGCAATCGCTTCTTCATATGTTGGAGATTTTGAATTAGATAGAATCTCAACACATATAAAAGAGCCAAAGCCTGTAAAGATAACAGAGAAGAATATAATGGGTGTTAGAATACCCAATATAGAAAGAAGCAGCGAGAATCTGAGCATTCTTGAAAGAGGCTACAGCTTAATGTCAACTGATGTAAGTATTGATGATATTAATGAATCTTTTAATGAGATCGTAAATGTTATAATAGAGGTTGCAAAAAGAGAGCAAAGCTTAAAAAGAATTGTTCTTGAGATAGAAAAAGTCAAAAGGAGGGTAAATGCATTGGAGTATATTCTACTGCCAGATCTTGATAAAAGATCAAAATACATAGTATTGAGACTAGAGGAAATTGATAGGGATGCTTTTTCAGCATTAAAGCACGTAAAGAAAAGGCTTCAGAAAACAGAAGAGAATAATTTTTAATTATAGAGAGCAAGCTGGGAGAGGGAATTGAACCCCCCTACGCCGCTCTGCAGGCGGCTGCATAGCCGATCTGCCATCCCAGCTTTATAACTTATTAACATATATAAAAAAGAAAATTTTTGGATTATATTTATAACTTGAAATATATTTATAAATAATAATATTTTTATAGTATCTTATTAATTTTTAATTATTTTATTATTTTTCTTTTATTTTATAATTTAGATATTTAAAAATAATGACAAAGGACATTAATAATATATATTTAAATTTAAATAAATTTAAATGTTATTAATTTATTTTATATTATATTTATTTTTATATATGTACTGTCTATTTATTGAATATTTAGTTATTATAATTGTATTTATAAGATATTAATATAAATTTATAGTAAGAATAATATAGCAAATATAGATATAAGAAAAATATTAATATATTATTATTTTATTTTAATACATAAATAACATTGTTAATAATAGTTTCATCAAATAACATTAAATAATTATTTATAAATATTTATTTAAATGTAATATTAAATGAGAAGCATAATAAAGATATTAAACAAAAAATCTAAAATTAATTTAGATAAATCTTATAAATAAAAATATAAATTGAACTATTAATTATAGATAACTTATAATCTATTTTATAATATATTTTGGTGTAATATTTGGACGATTTAGAGCATAGAATTATAAAAAAATTATTATTTAAATTAGTTAGTAAGCATATAGGAGGGACTACCTTAACCACATTATTATCAAATTTAAGGGAAAATGAGAAAAATAAACTGCATACAACAATAACTTTTCTTAATGAAGACCAAAGTAAAGCAAGGTATAATACAACTACATATATAGAGCTAATAAAACAAATTTCTAGACTTAATATGAATGCAGATATATCATTAAGATTAAGCCAATTTGGCTATACTTTGAATAATAGAAACTTTGAATCTTACTTTTTAGATGTTGTAAGAGTTGCTGCAGACAATAATATAAGATGTTGGATCGAGAGTGAACCAGATTTAGAGGCAGTTTCATTACTAAAATCTTATAGAACATTTGTTAAAGAATATAAGAATTTAGGAGTTGAAATTTCATTAAATAGCCCTCTAGATGTAAATGTAATTAAAAAATATATAAGAAATAATGATAATATAAAATTGACCTCTTATTTTATAAAAAGAGATAAGGATAAAAAAGACAATAAAAAAGTTAAGAATAAAGATAAATTAGAAATAAATAATGAAGAATATGATGGTAAGTATTTGCTTGAAAGATATATATCTGATTCTGCTAAATTACTTCAGGCAGGGGCAAATGTTTCTATATTAGAATCAGATGAAAAGTTAATAGGAAAAATTGTCGGAGTTGGCAAAGAGTATAGGAAAAATATAATGTTTGAGTTACCATTAGGAAGTAGTAAGAAATGGCTTTCAAAGTTTACCAAAATGAAAATAAATTTAAGCATTTATACACCGTATGGTAAAGATTGGGTCCATTATGTAATAAATAGATTAAGCTATGGTCACCATAAAGTCAGCGCTATAACAGCAAAATTTTTAGAGTTAGATGGTTATAAAAATATTAATATAGATAATAAGAATATAAATAATATGACAAATAATAAAAAGATATAGAAATAAGATAAATAAAATAAATAAAAGCAATAAATTAAGAATATAGAAGAGTAGTGATAAAATGGTAGCTAAAAAGCACAGTAAAGATCCACCAGCAGAGGCAGATCAATCAAAAATTAAAGAAAATAAGGGCAGAAAAAAGGATAAACTTTATTTAATAACAGGATCTGGAAGTGGGGTGGGTATTGAAATTATCAAATTATTAATGAAAGATAAGAATAATACTATAAGGGTTCTTCTGCGCGCTCATCCTACCGTAAGTGAAAGCTGGCGAAGATTGCCTGGAGGTGTAATACCATATGTTGCTGACCTTAGACTTATTAATGAAGAGGAAAGAAAATCGTTAGAAGAAGCATGTAAAGATGTTGATGTTATAATTCATCTAGCATCAATAAAACAGAGCCATAAAACAAAATATGAGGATTATATTGATGTCAATGTAGTTGGCACTGAAAACTTGCTAAAAGCATGGTCTGAAGCTAATAAGAACACGGGAAAAATATTAAAAATTGTATATATGAGTAGCACTGCTGTTTATGGGTATAAACGAAAAAATGAGATATTAACAGAAGAATCAGAGTTAAAACCAGAGAACAATTATGGTATATCGAAAATGATGGGTGAAGAGGTAATTAGAGCATATTCTGTATCAAATAAAATAAAATATACAATAATAAGATGCTCAAATATATATGGGCCTTATTATGAAGAGCCTTTTTTTAAAGTTTTTAAACTTATTGCAGAAAAGAAGATGCGATTTATAGGCTCTGGAGAAAATCATCTAACATTCATACATGTTTATGATGTTGCAGAAGCGATAAAGTTGGCTGCAGAAAATGATATAGCAAACAACAAGACTTATAATTTAAGTGATGGGGTTGCATATACACAAAGAATGCTTTTGTATAAAGCAGCAAAGATGTTGAATGTAGAACCACCTAAAAAATCAATAAATTTATCATTGGCTAAGATGGTTGCAACTCTTATGAATATGGATAGAGAAGAATTAGATTTTCTTGCAAGTGAAAGAATTCTAGATATTACAAAAATAAAAGAAGATTTAAAATTTACACCGAAAGTTAATTTTGATGATGGAGCAAAAGAGATGGTAAATAAATTCTTAGAGAAGAATAAAAGATATGTAAAATCTATATAATATTAAGTTTAATAAATATAAGCAACACCAACATTATATAATAAATATATATATTAAAAATATACCATATACTATAAAAATATATGTGACAAAGGTATAAAAATAAATATAGATTTTTAGGCTTATAAGAAAATATTTTATTATTTAAAAGTATATAATTTAAAAATAAAAATAGCAAAAAAACAAAAAATTAGATGATATAATGAAAATTGGAAAGGTAGAACTTTATATAAATGAATTACTCGAGAAAAAAGGCGCTGCATTATTTAGCTTGATTGATCCTTTAGACTATGAGAGCACTGAACTTGCTATTAAAACTGCAAAAGAGGTATCTGAAGGAGGTACAGATATTGTACTTTTAGGTGGTAGTATAGGAGTGCAGGGTGAGCTACTAGATAATATTGCAAAAGAAATTAGAGAAAATATTGATGTACCTTTAATTCTCTTCCCTGGCAATATTGCCACAATAACAAAATATGCAGATGCTATATATTTTATGTCACTATTGAATTCTAGAAATCCATATTGGATTACACAGGCTCAGATACTGGCAGCACCTGCAATAAAAAATATTAATATTGAACCATTACCATTAGGTTATATTTTAGTTAGTCCAGGTGGCACTGCAGGATGGGTTGGTGATGTCAATTTAGTGCCTAGAGAGAAGCCAAAGATCGCTACTGCATTAGCTCTCGCTGGTGAATACTTAGGAAATAGATTTATTCTTACTGACACAGGATCAAATCCAAGCTTGCAAGGATATGGGCCAATACCAAATGATATGATTAGAGCTATAAAGAGCACTATAAGTGTACCATATATTGTTGGTGGAGGTATAACAAATGTGGATGATTTAAGATCAATATATAAGAGTGGAGCAGATATAGTTCAGATAGGAACTGCTTATGAAGATGCTGAAAGTGCTTTAAAAACCGTCCAATCTTTTGCAAAAATAGTGAAAGAGGAAGGTGCAAAAAAACTTGAAAATAATGTGAATAGGTTATAAATCATGAGGATGATAACTAATCAAGAACTTGCATTGCTTTCTAATGAATTAAATGATGAATTTAAAAATTCATTTATTGAAAAGTTTTATGAAGTAGCTGATAATACCTTCTTAATGAAAGTAAGCAAAGAGCACAAAAAATTCCTTATACAGATTTTATTGTGCCATTCAGTTAACAAAACTAATTATATTTTAAATAAAAATAGCACCCCTACAAACTTCGCATTGGCAGTAAGGAAAAGGATTGAAGGATTTAGAATAGATAGCATAACACAATATAATAAAGATAGAATTCTGCTTATAAAAATAAACAAACATGATTTGAAATTAAATATAATAATAGAGATGTTTGGAAAAGGGAATTTTATTATTTTAGACGAATCATTCAAGATCATGCTTGCTTATGATTATCATATCTTTAAAGATAGAAGCATAAAAGTTGGCGTTGAATACAAACCACCACAACAATCAAATAACAATAATGAAAATAATGAAATTAATGAAATGCTAAAATTAAAAAATAAATATTTTATATATAAAGATGAAAATAATAAAGTTGTAGATTATAGTATAGATATTAATCCTAAGTATAGTAATCTCAAAAGTGAAGAGGTAAATAGCTTGCAGGAAGCTCTCGATTTATTTTATCATGACAATATAATAATAAAAAAAGAAAAAAGCGAAACAGATAAAAAAATTGAAGAATTGCAATTAAGCATTAAAAAGCAGGAAGCCTTGATTGAAAAATTTAGCAAAGAACGTGAAAAGGATATTGAAATTGGCAATACAATAATGAACAATATGTATTTAATAAATCAGATTATTAATGAATTAAAAGTAAATAAAAAGATAGATAAAGAGGAGTTGAATAGAAAATATAAAGATGATAATGTAAAGATCCTTAATATTAATCTAAAAGACAATATAGTTATAATCGAAATAAAAGGATAATTATGAAGATTGTATTTTTAGGAACGTCAGGTTCAGCACCTACAAAAGAAAGAAATTTGCCAAGCGTAGCTTTAGAATATAATGGAGAGATTATATTATTTGATTGTGGTGAGGGCACTCAGAGACAAATGATAAAAAATTCATTAAATTTATCAAAAATAAATAAGATCTTTATAAGCCACATACACGGCGATCATATTATAGGCCTTGCAGGTATTGTAAGAACTTTAGCATTAAACAATCGTGAAAAAGCACTATATGTTTTTGTACCGAAAGGTGAAGAAAAAGGTATTAAAGCATTATTAACATTTGATAAAATTAAATTAAATTATCCTATAATAATAAATGAGATTAAAAGTGGCATAATTGATAAAAACAAAGATTATATTATTAAAGCTTTCAAACTAAAACATAGTATACCAACATATGGATTTATCTTTAAAGAACTCGACAAACTAAGGTTTTATAAAGATAAATGTACAAAATATGGAATAAAGGGCACGATGTTTATAGATCTAAAAGAAAAAGGTTTTATAAATATAAACAATAAAAAAATATTTTTAAAAGATATTACATATAAAAAAGAAGGTAAAAAAATTGTTTATGCAACAGACACTAGACCAACAAACAATACAATAAATGCAGCAAAAGATTCAAATTTATTAATACACGAAGCAACATATGCTGATGAAAACAAAGATTTAGCAAAAGAAAGGAAGCATTCAACAGCAACAGAGGCAGCAACAATCGCAAAAAAGGCAAATTGCAAAAAACTTGCTTTATTCCACATAAGTTCTAGATACCATTCAATTGACATGATGAAAAAAGAGGCAACAAAAATATTTAAAAATACTATCATACCAAATGATGGTGATATATTAGAAATTTAAGGGCTCGTAGTCGAATGGTAAGACGTCACGTTGACAACGTGAAGATCCGGAGTTCGATTCTCCGCGGGCCCACTTTAATATAGAATTAATTTCTACAAATTGATTTATCATATTAATATAAAACTGATAAAGATGCAAACTATATGCATATCTCTTGGAGGAAGTGTAATATCAAATAGTAAAGGGTTAAATATAGAATACATTAAAGGATTTAGAAAAATAATTGAAAATTATAAAAAGATAAAATTTGTTATAACTGTTGGTGGAGGATTTATAAATAGAAATTATATAGAATCTTTAAGAAAAAATAATATTGATGAATTTTCACTTGATGAAATAGGTATCACTTTTACTTACATTAATGCACTTGCAGTAAAATCATTTTTTAAAAATATAAATAGTGTTTATCCTTCAATAGTAAAAAGTGTCAATGTACAAAAAGCTGCTAATCAAAGTAGAATAATTTTTTGCTCAGGTTCAATCCCAGGAATTACAACCGATGCAGATTCTGTATTGCGTTGTGAATCATTGAATGCTAAAAGACTTATAAATATAAGTCTTGAAAGTGGAATTTATAATAAAGATCCAAAAGAGAAAGGGGCAAAAAAACTTTTACAATTGACACATAATGAACTTATTGAAATTGCTAAAAAATATGATACACGCGAGGCAAAAGTTCCTTTTGTGTTTGATATTGTTGCCAGCAAAATTGCAAGAAGATCAAATATAAGAATAGATTTTATTGGGAGCAACTTAAAAGATCTCGAATTGGCAATTTTGAACAAACAACATAGCGGATCGATAGTGAAAAATTAAATTTAAATCTTTTAATTTACATATATGGCTTCATATAATGAAGGATCTTGGTAGCTGGAAACAATATATAGTCTACCCTCCTTTTTAATGTTTAAGCCATCTACATATGCGCTGACATTTAATTGATTCAACCAATTATTATAAATTGAATTATCTATATAATTGATATGGCTATTTTTTAAGCTTA
Source organism: Candidatus Micrarchaeia archaeon (assembly GCA_049967795.1). GTDB lineage: Archaea > Micrarchaeota > Micrarchaeia > Micrarchaeales > Micrarchaeaceae > JAJZYD01. The sequence continues at coordinate 42,307 of JBMFSA010000001.1, forward strand.
ATGCAAAACTTTCTACATTTATAAAATATGAATATTTAGTAGTAACAAAATTAATCATACTATTAACATTATATAAGAGGTTTAATGAATAAATAACAACTATAGTGCTCATTATACAACCTAAAAGCAATAAACCATAAAAAGACATACAAAATCACTTATTATCTTAATAATATTTTTTTAGTTATTTCTTTTTATATACTTTTTATATTCTTTTTATATAAACTTTTATAATCAACCAATGTTGCATGATTCAAGACATAATTGTTTGAAAGTAAAATTTCCAACATTAAAAGGCACACATCTTGAAATGTATTCTGTACAAATATTAAAATTTTTAGAATCAATTTCACTATTATTAATAGATACCCTTAAATTAGAACTATAAACATCACTAAATAAGTTAATGAGTTCTAAACATTTTGTATTATTAAATATCTTAGATGAAGCTAATTGTATTATGCAGTTAGACATTGTTTGATTTTTATATACGCTCTGGAAAAAATCATAATAAAGATTTGATGACATTATATTTTGATAATAATTATTTAATGAAGTTAGATAATAATATTTAGTAAAAATAGAAAAACCCAATAATAAAATAATAAAAGAAATAAAAACTTCAAACAGAGAAAATTGTGCTTTTAAGTTGTACATATCATCATTTTTTTACACTATGTGTATAATAGAACCTTCATAATTAACAGTTTTGTTAATTTTTTTGTTAAAAATTTGTGTTGTAATATTATATTGAAATGGATATTCTGAATTACAGAGAAACATATTCTGATTTAAAGTACAATTAGTTACATTTACTGAAGATTCATTAAGTATTTTATTAATATAATTATTAACAAGATTGACCTTATTTGATACATAATTAACGCTTGCACTCGACACTTTAGAGTCATTGTATATTTGAAGTATACTTATCAAAGAACTAAAATTGTTTATATAATTATTATAATAAGTAGAATTAATTAGATATTTATCATAAAATTTATTTAAAACAATATAGTTATGATTTTGGTTAAAAGGAGGAACATAAACGCTTTTTATAGAAGAAATTCCATATGTGCCATTTCCTTCAACTAAACTATTAGTAGTTTTAATGTTCGATAGATAAGAATCGCCTTGAATCCCACTTGCATTGATAAATAAATCAAATTTATATATATTAGATTTTCGGTTTGTTATATTTTGAACACCTACATTACTCATATTACCTAATGCTATACAGTAATATCTTTCAAAATAACCCACCATACACTGTGGATATACATCTTCTCTAAATCCATAAGTATTAGCGCCGCATTCTTGAACCTCATCTTTTGGTTGGCCTTGATTATTTATATAAACACAATGAGACCACATATAAGCTTTGGTTATATTTTTATTTGCAGATAAATTGTATGCTATTTTTTCACTTCTGTTTTTTATTGATGCTAAAAATTGTAGATTATTTGTGTTGTTTGTTGAATTTAATAAAGGCTCAGCCTCGGCATAAGATAAAGCTGAAAGATTATAAGATCTTGTCGTTTGATTATTTTGATAAAACATTGTTACAGAAACATTCACTTCTATTTTAGTAGTTCCAGTACTATTCGGTATTATTGAAGTTTGAATTATTTTTATGTAAGAGCCACTTATATTATAAATATAAGAAGGAATTATATGTGCATTATTTGAAGAAAAAATTATTTTATTAATCCTATAATTCCCAGGATAGGAAAATAATATATCAAAATTATTACTTTTATTTATATAAATTATATTCTGCAAATATGCTGTTATATTCATTCGATAATTATCATAAAAAGTTGTAGAATTAGATGAAATATGTATTGTATTTATAGAATTTTTAATATTGTCAAATGCAACAATTTGGTTATGCTGCAGAATAATATATTTGCCAACAATTAAAACAGAAAATGACATGAGCGCTATTAATATAATCATAAACTCTAATGTTGTTTGTGCATTCATTTTATCACCTTTAGATCATATAATTTTCCATTAAATGTGACAAGTCTGCTGAACAGTAAATTATTTGTATAATTTTGATTATAAGTAAAATTAGCAGAAAGGTTACTGACTTTAAATAGTGTAAAATTAATTAGGAATGTTTTAAGTGTACTATTAAATTGATCAGCAGTAAAATTGATGGATTCTGTGGAATATATTACTTTTTGTATAATAGAAGAAAGATTAATTATTTTATTTAATCTGTAAGAATTAGAAAAATAATTATGCTGCATTATTAAATAATTCATTATCAATATTGTAAAAAAAGATAGAAATAGAAAGCTAGATATAACAATTTCCAGACTGCCAAAAGCGCGTATTTTACTATTTATTTTTTGATTTATTAAAGTCAAGCAAAAACCTTCTTTATCATTTATAAATTTTATGTATTTTTTATATTTTTAATAGTACCATTCAGAGCATATTCAATATTATTAGCGTTTTCCACAATATAATCATGCATCATGTTTGATGCAAATATTATAATAGTTAATAAAGACGCTGAAATTATTAAGTAGACAATAAATTCAATACTAATCTGCAGCAACATTTAAACACCATATCAGGTCAATAAAAATTCATTTGGTGCTATCCTATACATACTGACATTAATTGTTTTGTTAGTGTTATTGCAAAAAATATTTCTGCCAAGCTTTATTTTAGAATTCAACAAATAACTAGTGTTATCATATATCATATAATTATTTTTGAAAACAACGCTACACATATTCCCAGGAATAAATAAGCTGAATTCACTATTATCGTAGCTGGTATGAAAATTTATTGTAGAGGCTATCTGTTGGATAATTAATGACTCGTTTTTGTTATATATAAGACTTCTTCCATTCATAAAAAAACCTAAAACTACAACTAACGATGAAATAGTTAGAATTAAGTATACCATAAACTCCAATGATATTTGCGCCCTTTCGATCAATAAATCACTTACTAATATTTAGTAATTCATTAGAAAGCTCTGATGAAATACTTTGGCTTGTTCCATTACCTGCAAACGAGTGCATTGCAACGCCTTTTAGTTGCATCACCATTGCCAATGCAATTACAATTATAATACTAACAGCAGATAAAACCATTATATATTCTATAGATCCTTGGCCCTTCATCATTCTGCTGTTTTTTATTATATTGATGTTGCTTTTCATTATTTCGTATATTATAGATTTTACCATTTTCTCACCAAATAGTATTTATAGTATTTTTAGAAAGCATAAATATGAAGAAACCAATTACAGAATATAGCAGTGCTTCTTTGATATCTGATTTTTTCTCTACATTCAATGTATTAATATAATTAATAATAAATATATAAGTCAAAAAAATTAGAGATATATTTGATATACTCTGAATTGAGAAATTTGAAACTGAAGAGAAATTTATTATATTTATACTTATACCTGCAAAAATAGGTAAAAATATTGTATTGCCTAATTTGTTTAATGAAAAAGTATTTTTTAAGATTCCGGAATTTTTAATAAGCTGTTGCCTTTTCTTTTCTAAATTTTCTTTAATATTTTTTAACATGTAAAGAATATTTTTCCCTCTATCCAATCCTATTTCAATAGAATTTGCAACCGCATTCAACTCTTTGAATGAATTATATTTTAATTGATTGAATGCGATTGTTGCTTCAACACCTAATCTATATTGATATATAGCTTCGTTTAAATCTTTTGAAAAGAAGAAATTATTATTTTTTGATATATCAATTAATGATTTTAATAGATTATTATTTATTTCATATTCTCTTATCAAACTATTAAGAAAGCTTATTATGTCATTGATTTTGTCAATTAATTTTGGCTCTTTATGGTGTTTTTGAATAGCAAATAAAGCAGTGCAGAATATAATTAACAGAAATGCTAATATTATATAATTTTCAAATAAAATAACTAATGCAGTAATCAAAGTTAAAATATATATAAGGTCAAGAAGTTTAATGCTATAAATTTTATAATTTTCAATATTATTGACTTTTGATTGACTTTTATTAAGTATATTATTAATATTAATTTTATATTGCTTAATAAAATTATTCATTTATATCATCTATTATTAATATTATAGGGATTAAAATTGAAGGAATAATTATCAATAATACAAATGAAAAAGGCAGCATTATTGTATTGAAGTTTGAGAAGATCGCATAGCTTATTACACTAAAAATAGACAATGAAGGTACCACTGTTTCAAAAACAGTGCTTAATATAAGATATTTATTTAATGATGCTTGTTTTTCTTCATTTAAAATAGCAAGTTTATGCCTAATATTTTTGAAAGTATTTTCAATATTGCTAAAATTGTTTGTAATTAAAGCATTATTAATCAGTTGTTCAAGTAGATTTATATTGGAATCATTCAATGGAATTTTTCCGAGCTTATGTTTGTTATTGAAATTTTTAAGTAAATAATAAAATCTGCTATTTTTATTTATTTTAGATAATATATCATTGATATTTTCAGTTATTGTATAATTATTATTTGAATTAACATAAAGCATTTCTAATATATTTGAAAGCTCCTTCAATTCATTTATCTCTTCTCTTTTCAAATCTAATTTTTTTATTATATTAGCAACAACCAAATAAGTTGCAATTACAAAAGGTATGAGATATATGAATAGATAATTAAACACAAACACACTTGTAAATGCTGCAATTATAAAAGGTAAAGCAACAATTATATTTTTATAATAATTTTTATCATCCATTAAACCACTTATATGTATCAATATATTCTTCAACAGAATATTTGGCGGCCTTGCTGCTATTAAGCAAATTGAGGAATCTGGTACGCTTGCCAAATTCTATTAAGGTATTATTTATATTAAGAAGATTTGACTTTGAATAATTCTGCATCATTTTAGATTTTGTTAATGATGAATTGAGAAATATGCCATTTTCTACTATATGAATTATTTTAAATTCTTTATTTTCTGGATTATTATCCTCATTTTCCTGGTTATTATTTAATTCAAACTCATTTCTGCAATACCATTTATATTCGACTAAATCATCAATGTAGCGTTCCCCTTTTGCATTCTGCCTTAAAAAGATTGATATATCAAGCATATTTATTGTGTATTTATCTACAAGCATTGGTGCTGATTGAAGCCTGTTCAGCAATTCAATACCATTTGAATTGGCATGCATTGTCGTCATAAAAGGTATACCAAAATTCGCTCCTGAAAAAAGCTCTTTTGTTTCACTACCTCTGATTTCACCAATAACCAATCTATCAGGCCTTAGATGAAGTGCATTAATAACTTGATCTATTGTTTTAACATCTCCTTTTTTAGTTGAACTCTGCAGAGAAACAATATTTATAAAATTAGAGTTTGTCTTTAATTCATTAATGTCTTCTTCTATAGTGACAATTTTTTGAAACCTTGGCATAAGTGGATAAAGAGATCTTAAAAAAGTAGTTTTTCCTGTAGCAGGTGCACCTGCAATAATAATATTTTGCCTTATCTCAAGAGCCATCCAGAGATATGCAAAAATTTTAGATAGTGTAGGCTTATTCTGTATATATTTTTTAATATTATAAGCATTCCCACTATTTAATCTTATTGATGCAATTCCGCCACTTATTGAATAAGGAGCAAGCTGTGCATGAATTCTAGATCCATCATTTAGTTGTGCATCAATTATAGGATTATTATAATCAAGCTCTTTATTTGTATTTTCAATAAGCCTATTAATAGTGAATCTAAATGCTTCTTCACTGTTAAATTTCAAGTTTGTTATGCATCTGCCATATATAGAATGGTATATAATGATATTAGATGTTGGTTTATAAATTTCAATCTCTTCAATATTGCTTGAATCTTCTAGAAAAATACTTATTGGGCCATATCCTATAATATCGTGCGCAACAAGATATGCGATTAAATCTTTGTTTTCGTTTGTCTGAAATTGATTTAAAAGTTTTAAACAGAGCTCATATGTCTCATATATGAGAGAAGGTGTTCTCGCAATATCAGAATTATTCTTTATTATATAATCTATCGCCATTTTTTTTATTTTTTCAGCAATTTTTATATCGTTGTTAGTTAGATTAATAGCAAATATTGAATATATTGTCTTATTTTTGCTTTTACCAAGAACTCTATGCTTTTGCTGATCAGAGTATATAATTTTGTCTGGATATATATTATCAATAGAAAATGAGAGATTATAACCTGAATTATTTATATCCAATAATTGAGTATTTGAAATTTCATGAATATTTTGATTAGATATACTGTTTCTATTGTCTAAAGTAAAATCAAATGTGCTATCTAATCTATTATTGTTTTCGTTACCATTTGTCTTTAAATTTAAATTTTTAAATATGTTATTTTTAGTATTACTGAATAACTTCATTAAATTCACCACTATTATTTAATTTTTCAAATAAAATATTTACTTAACTATACATATTTTTAGTATAGTAAAATATATAAACCTTATGTATATAAAATTTTATAAAAGTAGGTTTTTATGAACTAAGAATAATATTTATAAATATTACTATTAGAATATAATAGTAAATTCTAATATTATTAGGTTGGTTTTATGATGGAGAAAGAGAAAGATGAAATATGGGTGCTTAGAAAAATACTTAGCAAACCAAATTATGCAGTAATGCTACTGCTATTTCAAAAGTCACCTAGGACAACAAGAGAACTATATGCAACATTGGAAAAGAAATTTACCAGAAAGACTTTGATAATAGCATTAAGAGAATTATCTATAGATTATAATGTAATATTACCCACACATGTAAGGACAATGAAGGGTTATGGATTCGGCTATAAATTAAATCCAAAAGTAAAGGCATTTATAACTAGCATAAACAAATACGAAAAACTCCTAGAAAACCTCAGAACAGTATAAAATAAATATTTAAATTAAATTATTTTATTTTTTTTGCTTATTTTTTAATTTATTATATTTGTTACTTTTAATCATATTCTTATGTTTATTTTTCTTCTTCATATCTTATATGTTTCTGCTGCTTATACATTTCGATTATTTCTTTTGTTGTTGTTGCTTCCTCAACACTTTTATCACTTCTAATTGCACTTCCTTCGCCGACAAGCCTTGGAAATCTTAAAGCATATCCTACTTCACTGCCATCTTCCTGCTTCTCTCTCCCACAAGTATGGGTTGGTGATTTTGTTATTTCATCAGCTTTTACAGTTATAACATATTTAGGATAAACCCAGAAATCAGGCTCTATTATTGAATTTACTCTTGCAGGCTTCTTGCTTACTTTGATTTTCTCCAAAGCATTCTCAAGCTCAACCATCTGCTGCTCAGTAAATCCGCTGCCTATCCTTGACACAGTCTCAAACATATCCTTTTTGTCATTGTATACAGCGCACAGCAATCCACCAAACTTAAATTCGCTCCTTATGCCTCTACCTAAATAATAGCCAACAATAACAAGATCAACAGTATCAGAAAGTTCGCCTTTATAGCTCCTTTTCATCTTTATCCATGCAAACTTTCTTGCACCTGCAATATAAGGTGCATTAAGATCCTTGGCAACAATCCCTTCAAGGCCATTAGAAATTGATTCCTCAAAGAATGCATTAAGATCCTTTGCATTATCTGTTATAATTCTTTTTGCAGGTGTAATTATTTCTGTATTTTTAAGGATTTTTTCAAGCTCCTCTCTTCTTTTCATATAAGGCTCATTCATCATATCTCTGCCATTTATATACATGAGATCAAATGCAAAAAGCTTAAGCGGCAATTCTGCAATCTTTTCAGTAATGCCATGCTTTCGCTTTCTTTGAATTGTCTCTTGAAAGGGTAGAAATTCGTTTGTAGCTTCATTATATGCAAGAGCTTCACCTTCTAATATTATACTATCTACTTTGAGCTCCTCCTTTGCGGCCTCTACAAGATCAGGATACATAGAGGTTGTATTCTCAAGCCTTCTTGAATATATCTGAACTTTACCATCTTTCTTATGTATCTGGCATCTAAATCCATCATATTTCTGATCAACTGAACATCTTCCACCCATCTTTTCAAGAATCTCTTCAGCTGTTGGAAGGCGCTCTGCAAGCGCAGGCCTTATAGGCTTGAACAAAGTAACATGAAAGTTTTCTATTGCTTTAATACCTTCAGATTTGAGTGTTTCTGCAACCAATCCAAGATCACTACATAGATTATAAGCGCGCTCAAGCACTTCTTTTAGCTCGCGATGACCTGCAGACATTACAGAGAGCGCCTCTAGAACTGTTGCATCACCCACACCAAGCCTGAGCTGTCCGAGAGGATATTTGACAATATACTTTGCTTCTAAAGGTGTTGAAGAAACTATCATATTTGCAAGCAACTTTATCTTTATGTCCTTGCTCCCGCTTCCTGATGTTTTTGCAATCTTCATCATCATATTGTATATTTGATCAACAGTATATTTTTCATTAGCTATTTTCTTGAGCTTTGATTTAGCAATTAGATTATAGGCTGCAACACCCATATCCCCTTCTTTTTTATACTCTGCCTCAACTTCTGATTTTGTAAAGCCGGTTGAAGTTGCAATAGCTTCCTCGACCATATTCTCTGCCATGCCAAATTCTATTCCTTCAAAAGGAGGAGAAAGAACGCCTTGGGTCATATAAACTATTGCTGTTATTTCCTTACTATTAGATTTTTTAAAAAGCTCTGACATTATATCAATCATAGCAAGCCTTGATGATACTTTATCAAGCTTTTCATAATAAGAAACAAGTTCACTAAATAACATATTATCACTTTTTTATCTTTTTATTTTTTATATAATATTAAAACACTAAATACAATAATAAAATGTAGTATATTATATTTTATTCTTATAGAATTTTTATAGTACAATATTATATTTATGGAAATATTTTTATAATATTATATTTAATATTAATTTATAATTTAATATAATTTAATTAAAATAATATCAATCAAATATTATAAATAAGTGATAGAGTGAAGAATATTTTTTATAAAAAATTTTTTATAATATTATTTATAATAAGTTTAAGCACTCTTTTCTCATTCGCAGAAGCACAGGTAAATAGTATACCGTGCACTCTATTAAATATTTATAATATTGTTTTAAGTGCAATATTTTTGGTAGGTTTAACTTTGATGCTTCTCGGAGGAACATTATATGCTGCAGCACATATAATGCCTGGACAGAGTAAAGGAACCATTCAAGGATATGGTATGGGTATGATACTGGGAGGAGTAATTGGTGTTATATTAGCAATAATGTTACCTTACATCTTTACTGTTATAACAGGATATAATACACAAACATTCACAGCAAATACTCAATATTGTCATTCATCCTAATTTCTTTTATTTATTTCTTTTTTTTCTTTTTCTTTTAGTTAAGTTTTTATACTTTTAGTTTTATTAAATATTAAAATTAAATATTAATCAAATTTAAGTAATATATATTTAATGTAGCTGTTGCTCTAAATATTTGATTTTTTGACTTAAATTATTAAATTAATTTATTTATAATTTATAAATACATAATATAAATTTGCATAAAAATTATAAAAATTTATAAATAAAAATATTGGTTGTGGGATGGAGCAGAAAAAATTGTTTATGCTGTTGGGGTTTCTTGGCGGATCTATATTTCTATTGCTTATAGATATATCTGTATCCTCTGCTATCATCTCCCCACCTATTAAGATTATAATACTGCTCGCTGCTTTGTTTCTTGACATGCTTGCAATATCCTCAAGATTCTACAGCTATCTCATCATACCGATGCTTAAACAAATGAGAAGGCATGTTGTATTGAGCAAGGAGGATCCGTATTGGATTGCAAGTTCATCAGATTCAATCCTTCATAAAGAGGGCGAGGATTATTTTGCAACTGTTTATATAAAAATTCCTTTATATAGATCAGAGACAGAGATGGAGGATGATGAGAAATTAGAGTTTGCACAGCAGACAAGCAGATTGATGGGGCAGAGCCGCATGCCTATTAGATTCACACATGAAATGCGCATAATGGACAAGGATGCATATATATCAACAATAAAAGACAAGATATCGGAAGCAGAGGATCAAGAGAGCAAGCTTATAGATGCAAATGCGCCTGCTCAGGAGCTTGCTAAAGCACGTGGCAAGCTGAGCATGTGGAGGAATATGCTGGATGTTATGAATAAATCAAGCGCACTTGAACTTCTTACTTATATATCTGTATCAGCAAAAGGATCGCAGGAGTTTGAAGCGATAGGAATTGCACAGCAGCGCGCTCAAGAGGCGATATCTGCAGTATCATCTATATTTGGTATAGATGCAAGTATTGTTACTGGAGATGAGCTGCTTAAATTTGTTGAGCCTGAATATATGATACCATACTCAACAATTAGTGAAGAGATAACAAAATCTATAAGAGAGCAAGTGGTATAATGGATGAAGAGGCAATAATATTTGCAGTGTTTGCAGCAATGGTTCCTGTATTGGCAATCGCAAATATGTCTGCATTCGGTCCTTCTTTCTACTCTTTTCTTGCACTTATATTAGCTATAATTGCAATTGCAATGATATTGTTGATAACATTTGCTGATTTTATTGTATTCCCTGCATTAACAAGTTTATTTGGTATAACATTTCAGCCTTTCAACAATTATGAAATAACAAAAGGGCAGGAAGCTATTATTAAGAATGTCAAAGGAATCTATTATGCAACCGGCTTTTTGACTGCTAATCTATTTGCATTTGAGTTCAAAGAAGAGCAGATGGAGGAGAATATAGAAGAAAAGGAGATTGCTTCTTTGGGAAATTGGGAGAGAGCAGTAATGAGCCTTAACTTTCCTTTCAAGTTTCATGTGATATCAGAAGGGCTTGATGTCCAAAGCATAAGAGATGAACTTGAAGGCAAGAGGTCTTATCAGGAATTCAATCTTTCAAGAGCACTTCAAAGCAGCAATGCAAATGATGTTATAATAAATGATATTCAAAGGAAGATAAATATTATACAAGCCCAGATGGATAGGATTTCACAAGGAGAGAGGCCTATTGGTGCTATCCTTTATTTTGAAACAACTGCAGTAGGAATAAGCAAAAAAGCTGCTCTTGATGCACTGACAGAGCAGATTAGGAGGATACAGGTTGCATTTACTGGAATGGATCTGCAGATGCTTAGAGTTGTAGGGAGAGAGCTTTATACTTTATACAAATTTAATTTTATGATACCTTATGACAATGTTAATATTACCTCATATTTTGATACTCAAAAGTGATTTGTTTATTATATTATTATAAGAATTAAATAAATAAGAATTAAATAATAAAAAATAAAAATTAAAAATAAAAAAGGGATTAAAATGACACTTGTAAAGTTTCAGCAGATATTAAGCAGTGAAATTGCAAAGAGGACTTTCTTGACAAGGCCTCCAGAGCCGCCAGCAGAAGTCCTTATAAGTGATCCTCTACGTTCAATATTTGTTGGAGTTACAAAGATACTTCATGTTCCTTTTTCATGGTCATTCTATAATCTTACAAATCCCCATATTGCTGTTGTAGGTATAACAGGATCTGGAAAGAGCTATTTTGTCAAAACACTTCTTATGAGGGCAAGCTATGTAATGAATGCAAATGCTATAATTATAGACTGGGCTGGTGAGTATAAATCATGGGTCAAGCAGAGCAACGGAGTTATTGTTGCGCTTGGAAGAGGAGATTATGTAAATCTTCTTGACTTATCTGGAATGAAGCCACTTGACAGAGTCAAGCAGATTATGAATTCTCTTGATATTCTTACCGATATATCGATGTTTCCTGAGCAGAAGAGGCTAACTGAAGAAGCTATAGAGCAGAGCTATGTCAATTATGGATTTATTGTGTCTGAGAAGCCGCCAGAAGGCAAAGAAGTGCCAACGCTCAAAGATGCTATTGCACTGCTTGAAGAGAAGCTGACAGAAGGAACCTACGAATATCCTGCTGAGCTGGAGAATGCTTTATATAGGCTTAGACAATTTGCGCGTGAAGGTGAAGATTATTTTGCAAGGAAAAGTACTATTGATTTAGGCAAGCTTGCAGAATCCGGGCTTGTTGATATTGATTTATCAGGGCTGCCTGATGAAAGATTTAGAGCTCTTGCCGCACTATTCATACTTCAGACTTTAAAAGAGAAAATGAGGGCTGAAGGATTTAGTGAAACGCAAGGTGTTAAAGTTTTTGTTGTTCTTGATGAAGCGTGGAAGGTTGCAAGTGATGAAAAGAGTGACGCAATAACAATAGTAAGAGAAGGAAGGAAATATCAATTTGCACTAATTGTTGCATCACAGAATCCTACAGATATAAATGAGCAGATATTCTCTAATGTTGGCACTACTTTTATACTAAAAACAAAATTAGAAAAATATCTTAATTTCTTACAAAGCTCACTACACTTTTCCAATTTTATTAGATCCGAAACAGTTAAGTTTGGTGTCGGTCAAGCAACTGTTGATATGTCTTTTAAGATTGCAATGCAGTTTCCAAGTGTTTTTGTTCTTGATAAAATCTATGGAGAGGAGCCTCTTTATGTGTATATAATTGACTTATCTGAGGTATTGACTCAAAGTGAACTTTCATCAGGAATTATATCAAGAGATTTCCAGTTTGAGAAAGATGAACTAAAAAGTAAGCTTATTGAGTATAATATGGCTACTGAAGCAATCGATCTTTTATTCAGCAAGATGGAAGGTAACAAGAGGAGCATTGATATACTTTCATTTATTAAAGATATAAATGCAGGAGGCATTTCAACAACAAATATTACTGAGTTCCTTAAAACAATGGGTCTTGATGATATATTGATAAGTAGAATTATATTACGTGCGGGTGTATAAGTGGCTGGCAAAGATGAGGACAAAAATAGCAAAAAGGCAACAACTGCTCAAGAGACATTTGTTGTTACAAGAGCAGATTTGAGAAGATTGTTTGTTGCTTTAGGTATAAGTGAAACAAGAATTGCGACAATCTTTGCAAGTATGGAGAAAAAACATAGACATATGAATGCTATTGCATTTGCAAGTATATTAGATAGAGAAGGAAATCTTGATAGAGATCAGATTGCAAATGTTTTAAGAAGGATAGGGTTGGATGATATTGTTATAAGAAAAGTATTGAATGGAATGGATGTTCAGAAGATAATTGCGGAGTCTGGAAAGTTATTTGACGCGACAATATTATTTCAATAGTTAGTTTAAATATAATAAATATAGGTAAAATATAAAATAAAGTAAGTATAAATTAAATTAATAAACGAAAGAAAAATAATAAAATATAAAAATTGTGATTAAATGAATGAAGCTAGAAAAGATAAAAACAATAAAAATAAGAAAGAAGATAATGTTAAAGAAAAACAAGAATATAACAAGCAATCTTATAGAGAGCCTAGGTGTATAATATGTGGAAAAGAAAAAGAAGGGCTTGAAGTACAAGAAGATTTTGTAATATCTTCAATAAGATGGTTCAAAAGAAATATAACAAAGAATGAAAAAAATTATAAATTGGTGGTATGTAAAGAATGCTATCCTACATATTATAAAGCAAGAGAAAGGTATGAAAAGAGGAGAGCTTTATATTTAGTTATAGGAATACTTTTTGCATTAATACTTCTAATAATAAGTCAAAATAAGATATTAGCATTTATATATGCAGTTATAGTTGTTGTATTTGTTTATCTACTTTCATTGTTTACTTACATGCCTGCTGTGAAGATTCCAGAGAAGTTTAAAAAATATGCAAAGATTAATTTAAAAGATTGATGATTGATGGATAAGTGAAATAAATCATAAATAAGAAAGTTTATTAAATCTTTTTTAAATGAAGTATAATATTAAAAGAAAAAATTAAAATAATACAATATAATAATAAATAAAGATTAATAAATAAATTAATATTTAATTAAGTGATGATGTGGAGAATGTTTCGCCCTCTAAAAATCCAATGGAGCCTATTGTTGAAGCGATAACATTGAAAGGCGAGCTTAAAGGAAGCTTCAGTGGTATAGAAGCAAGGCTGTCAAGTCTGCAGATGTATGATACTAAATCTGATAGCGATAGTTTAATTGTAGCAAGAGTAGAGAGTCGCAATATACAAAAATTGCCTTTTATGTTTATGATCTTTACTTTCAAGAAGGATAGCGTAGAATTAAATTATTCATATGGCTCAGATACAAGCCCAAAACTTAGAAGGCTGTCTGTGTTGAGGCACTTCATTGCGATTATGTCTTTGATATCAAATCTATATACTGTTGATAATATTGACCTTTTTCAGCACTTAGATTCTGCTATAGATGATGTGCTTAATGGACTTTCACAGGATTATGGAACTTTATATAATAATTATGACTCCTTATTCAGCAAATACAGAGAGCTTAGGCGCCTTAATATAGAACTTGCGAATTCTAATAAGAATCTTTCTGTACAGGCATCAACACTTTCTGCAGAGAATAATGAACTGAAAGAGAGGTTGAAAGTGCTCGAAACTTATTCCGATGAGTCATTGATGGCAATGGTAGAAAATTGGGTAGATGCACATGGAGGAATAATCGATATTAACGAGTTTGCAAACAACTATAAATTGACACCTCCAAGAGTTGAAGAGATCCTTAATAAGATGGTTACACTAGGATATATAGAAATTAAAGGTTAAAATATTTGAATTTTATAATTTTTATTATTTTTAAGAGGGTAATATGATTTACAGAGTTATAATAAATAAAAAAGTAAGAAACATCAAAGTTGTGCACATTTTGAAAAGGTTAGAAGGAAATATGAATCTATTGACAAGATTATTTGTTAAAATATTTGCAGGTAAGAAGAAAGAATATTGATAATTTTATTTTATTTAATTGGTTATTTTCATAATTTAAAAAACAAAAAGTTAATATTAATATCTATATTGGGAGTATTCATGTTTGCAAATAAGAAAAATAATATTAAAAAAAATGAAAAATTTACTCCTAATCGATTCATAAAGATTATTGTTATAATATTCCTTATCTTGGGAATTATTATTTTAGGCACTGTATATTATATTGCATCAATGTTTAAAACTGCAGGTATTGTACCAACACCCTCAATACCTAAATACATTTCATTTACAGCAAATCTAAAAAGCCAAGATTTATTATCTAGTTTTTACGGATCTTATATTGTACCTTATATACTTATTAATTATTCTGCATCAAATATCACTTCTCTTAACATAACAGCAAGGCTTATTTCTTCAAAGCCTCCTGATCATATATATATTTTGAATTGGAGCGGCGAATGTATTAATTGCAATAAAAATAATGCGTTTGTTGAAAATTTAAGTGCCTCTTTAATATCTATGAATATAATAAATTCATCAAATCCTATAAGGATCATACCTGAAAGTGATTTAAGTATCTTAAATAGTAGCGACTATTTGTTTATATTAAATGGACAAATGCCACAATATCTTTTTAATCAAACACCTTCTGGGATTTCACTGCTAGAACAGGTTCTTGATAATGGTGCTACTGTCATTTATGTTGGTAGTAATTTTTCAAAAACATTAATTGCTCAATCTGTTCTTGTGCCTGCTCAGAACATTCCTTCTTTTCTATCAACTACCTCATATTCTGGCCATTCAATTTATAATCAAAGCCTTCCATTTATTCTTTCTCCTGGTAAATTATTAAATGATATGAGCTATACTCAAGTTGGTAATGGCTATATCTTTGTATTTCCTAATTATCTAAATACATTTCCCAATATGAGTGATGCTGCCAACTTTTTCAGTTTATTTATGTATAATAATAGCTGGATTCCTAATATTGCCACAACCTCAAGGAATCTAACGTTGAATTATTCTTCAAATGAAGGTGGAAATATAGGCTTGCTCTTTAATTCAACACATCTTGTAAATAGTGGATACACTATATCACAATTAAATTCAAGTTATGTTGAAGCATATATACTTCAAAGCAGTTATGGTCCTTATTTTCTTAAGCGCTATCTATTCAAGCCATATTTTACTGCGCCAAATGGAACTATAGATATGCCCTTATATGCATCACCCGGATTCCCTATATCATCACAGATAACAATTTTTGAAAAATATAGTACTTTTGTTGAACCACATTTTGACATATATACTCTTGACATGCAAAAGATATCATCAATTCCACCTATATTCGCAAAAAATATTTCTGGATCATTTACTTTCTATGAAAATTTTACACCTGAAATCAGTAAAGGTTTTTATATTGTGCAGCTTAATGGGTACTCAGGTCAGCATTATGCTTCTGGATTGTTAAGCGTACCTCCTTTAAGTGTAAGCTATTTAATAGGCAACTATACAGAAGGCAAATTTTTATTTTTTGCAACAGCTGGCGGAAAGCCTATATCAAATGTCAATGCAATAATAACTTTAAATGGCAATTATTCTGAAAATGTAACAATAAATAATGGTACTCTTCTTTATACACTACCCGCAGGTGCTTCAATACAACAAGGTAATGAAACATTTAAAATTGTCTCTTTGCAACAGTCAATTGCAATTAAGCAATATTATAAACCTGCATTTGTAAGCATTAATCAGCAATATATTGAGTTTGTAATTGCTTTGATAATAGTTATTTTAGAAGTTACCTTAGTTAAGACTCCTTTTAGAGATGAATTTTATATAGATATTTCAAGTCTGCCTGAACCACAAAAGACGCCAATAAAGATAAGGGAAAATGAATTAATCAACGTATTCAATAGTTTAAATAATTATTATCATTGGAGATACATGCCTTTATCAAAATTTGAGTTTAAGAATGCTATAGCTACAAATATAAGAGTAAACTCTATACCTGTTAATCTCACTTATGAGAATGTTGAGTTCTTGCTTGATAGTTTAGTTAAAAAAGGAGATGTTGTTGTAGCTGATGATCTATATGCACCATCTACATGGATTACACAAAGCAAGCATGATATTGAATATCTTGCAACCTTCAAGAAGCTTAGATCATATCTTATAGCGCATGGTTATATATTTACAGATTTAGACAAGAGCGATGTTGCAGATATTATTACAACAATCCATAATGAGAAATCTTATATTGTAATTTATTCAAAAACAAGCAGATTTATATCAAAGCTTCCTATACAAGAGAAGTTCAAAACCTATCTTGTATTCTTGAATGATGATAAACTTGAAATATTTAGAAACAATCTTTATTCATCAGTATCAAATGAAGCTGAAATATTAAGAACATATATCTCTGCAAATAAAGTAATATTAGTAAGTGCAGATAATTTAGACGCCTATCTTTAAATATTTTAAAATAAAAAAACAATATAAAAATAAAGATTATTCTGTTGCATTTTCTGTTACTTCTATTTTTTTATCATCATCATTCTTACTCTCTTTTGTGTTTTGCTCATTTTGCAGTGCTTTTGGATAATGCTGGGCAACAAGCTTCTCTAATTCCTTGAAGATTCTATCTTGGTTCTCTCCAGTCATCTCTGATAAATTTATTGAAAGCTGTTTTGCATACCTCATTATTGTTTTATATCTACCTGCTTCAAAAGATATTTTTTCTTTTCCTCTTATAAAATTCTGCACACCTCTTGCAGCTTCCATTATTGCTAATTTTATTTCTTCAATTATTTCATCTTCTTTTGCTACCGCTTCTTTTCCAACTCCCGAATAAGGTATATATACAGAAGATATATTTACAAATATACTGATCGGTTGTGTTTCAATATCTATATTGTATCTTTTCCAATCTATTGTTTTTGAAGCTTCTGTTATAGCACAATTGCTACTATCAAAGAGTAGTGGTACTCTATTTGCAAATCTTAATATATTTCCAGAGATTTCCTCATCTGTTTGGTGCCCTGCCTTGCCTCCATATGCGACTGCTGCTTCAACTATAAAAGGGATTCCCCCTCTAAATACTTTTGGTTTTCTCTCAACAACACTAATATGGTCTGGATTTAAAATATTTTTTAATGCAATCTTTATTCTTTCACTACCTATAGGAATTATAAATGAGGCATCAGGTGCAATCCATTTTATCTTTTTAATTGCTTTAACTAATTCTTCAGCATCACTCCAAGTCATCTCTTTTGGTGGTTTATCCATATCTACATTTTTAGCAAGTTCTCTTATTTCATTAATTTTTGATTGTGTCATTCTTGCAAATGTGTCAATCATAAAAGAAGTTATTTTTCTACTTTCTGAAAAATGTGCAAACTCTAATAGATCATTAGTTGATAAACCAAGTGGGTGTGGTTGCACTGGTTTAGGTCTTTGTGGCATTTGATTTATTGCTCTTACAAATAAATTTGATTTACCTTCAGGATTGATGAAGTTTATTTGACAATGTGGATTTGCTAATGCTGTTCTTTTCAAATATTCAAATACACTATGTTCACTATTTTCATATTTAACATCTGCAAATTCTCCTTCTACTTTTAATCCTCTAAAATTTTCTTCGTGTTCTTCCAAATTAGTTACTATAGGTGCATTCTTTGCAGTATTTATTGAGATATCACACGTATAACATTTTCCATTACCTGTTGATGATTTTACATGTATAGGTTTACCTGTTGTTATTTGAGAAAAGAGCAAGCAACCAGAAGCTCCTATACCTTGTTGACCTCTTTGTTGAATATATCTATGAAATTTTGTACCTGATAAGATTGTTGCAAGTGCTTTACCTACATAATTCTTAGGTATGCCAGGGCCATTGTCTTGTACAGAAATCTTATATCTATTTTCACCTGTTTCTGTAATTTTTACTTCAATATCTGGAAGTATACCTGCTTCTTCACATGCATCGAGTGAATTTGTAACATATTCATGAACTATTGTAACAAGAGAACGCACAAGCCCTGAATATCCAAGCATCTGCCTATTTTTCTTAAAGAATTCCGCAATAGAATATTCTTTAAACTCCTTAAAAATCTCTTCTGCATTAATCTCTACCATATAATCACAAGTTTTGTCGCCTTATTTTATTATTTATTTATATTTATTATTTTATTAATAAAATGTTTAAAATAAAATAATTATTATTTCATTATACTATCAATTTCATTTTGCATTTTATCCTTTCTATGGGCTGCTTCCATATTTCTATATGCAGTTTTATGGGTTTTGCCTTTTATTATTGCATTTACTGCCGTTTCAGCTTCATGTATTCCATTTTCTGATCCTATAAATGCTACTGTATCTCCATATATACTTAATTTGGTATTGCTTACCTGCTCTATATATAATTTTGTCTTGCCGTTTGTACCTATTATTCTAGATTTGATCCTGTGTATCTGTTCCCTTTTTTTAAATATGTTTCCTAAATCTATTATAGCAAAAAATTCCCCTTCATTAATAAGCTTCATAGCAATATTTAAATCAAAGCCTCTTCCGAATGCAAAAATAACATCTTTTAATATATATTCGTTGAAGGCATCGGGTGCATTTATCCTTATAATATTTTTATCAACAATTTCTATCTTACAATCAAATTGTTTTTCTATATTATCAAGAGCTTCTTTATGCTCCTTTAACCTTTTCAATCTATCTTCTGTTATATAAACTTCTTGCATAAAATTCACTTAATCGATTAATTTATTTATAATATATTTTAATGTTTGTTGTTCTTTTATTTTTTAATTTTAATTAATATTAAGATATTTAATATTTATTATACTTTTTAATTAGCGTAATAATATAATAAATATAATTAATTAAATTCAATATTATTATATATCTATTATAATTATATTTATATTATATTCTGATTTTTAATAAATGAGTATATAAAAGCTTTGAATATAATCAAACATTCCTAATTTTTTATTAGACTTCCTCTATTATATATATTTGATGAAGTTTGCGAAAGATTTAAATACTTTTTCTTATAAATAGAATCATGAAACAATCATGATAGGTGCATGAAAGTATTATAATACTTTCATGATTGTTGCATTATATTATGAATATTTTATGATTGTTTCAAAGATTGTTGGTATTTGTTAATAAAATGATATTTATGATGGTTAATAAAAATATAAATAAAAACATCAATAAAAGCATAGGTAAAATAAGCAGACATAGAAGTAATAAAATAAATAAGGTCAATAAAAAGAAATTTAAGGACGAGCTAGTAGCGCTTAAATTGGAGCTTGAGAAATTAAAGAGGAAAGAAAGTGAGATGAATGCATTACTAGCAGAAAAAGAGCTTTCTGATAAGATGGGTTCAAATCTTTTATCACTTTTCAAAATAATGATGGATGAAAACAAAGCCACTAGAATGCTAATTCAACAAACATATGAAAAGATTGCACAGGTTGAAAATGCTATTTCAGCAACTGAAGTTGAAGAAGAGCCAATGCCCAAAGCAGTTCAAGAGGATGTAGGAAGCATTAAAATGATACCAATATCAGATCTTGACAAAAAGATTCTACAATATATACAAATTGCCGGAATGGCGTCCGCTTCAGATATCCAAAAAGTTATGAATTATAAAGGCAAGAATGCCGCCACTGCAAGGCTGACAAAGCTGTATAAGCAGGGTTTATTAGAAAGATACCAATTAGGTCATAAAGTTTTTTATAAATTTGATGCTGGCAAGACGACCGCTCATCAAATTATAATATCACCACCCTAAGGTGAGCCCATTTAGAGAACTATGGGCTCATCCTTCTTCTTATTTATATATTGTCTAATTTTTATTTAGTAGACTGCTAATTTTAATATTATTTGTATAAATATAAGAAATATTGGAGCACAATTAAAAATAGCAAACTTTTAATATATATAATTTATAATCTTTTATAATTATTAATAAAAATAATATCTTAAATATAAATAATAATAAAAATTAATTAAATAACAAATAAAAATAAATTAAAATATAAAATATAATAATAGGATAATAATAAGGTGCATATATGGAGGATATAAAAAATGATAGAGCTAAATTGAGGGAGTTCTTTATAAATCTACCATACACATATGATGTAGATGCAAGTGTAACGGATATTAAAGAAAATTATGCTAAATTTGAGAATAAAGAGGTATCGCTTGCAGGCAGAATTATTGCAATTAGGAAAAGTGGAAAGTTGATTTTTATCGATATTCTTGCTGAGAGTGGAAAGATACAAACATATTTTGATTTTAATATATTGGGCAATGAAAAATTTGATATAATAAAAGCATTGAATGCAGGAGATATTATAGGTGTTAAAGGAACTGTATTTAAAACAACACCTGGAGAGATAAGCATAAAAGTAAAAGAGTTCCAACAGCTTTCAAAAGCTCTGCAATCATTGCCAGATAAATGGCATGGACTTCAGAATACAGAAATAAGGTATAGAAAAAGATATCTTGATCTTATAATTAACTCTAATGTAAGAGAAATATTTAAGAAGCGCAGCCTTATTATAAAAAAAATTAGACATTATCTAGATCAACGTGGTTTTATAGAGTTTGAAACACCTGTTATACAGCCTCTTTATGGCGGTGCAGATGCAGAGCCTTTCAAAACTTTTGTAAATACACTAAATGAAGAGGATTATTTAAGAATATCAAATGAGCTGTATCTTAAAAGACTTATTATAGGAGGATTTGAAAAGGTTTATGAGATATATAAAGCATTCAGAAATGAAGATATTGATGTTACACATAGCCCAGAATTTACAATGATAGAGCTATATCAAGCATATGTGGATTATAATGAGATGATGAAGCTTAATGAAGGTTTATTCAGTTTTCTTGCAAAAGAAGTTTTGGGATCAACGGAATTCGAATATCAAGGGAAAAAGATAAGTTTCAGCACTCCTTTCAAAAGGCTTGGTTTTTTGGATGGCATTAATGCAAAAGTGGGCTTTGATATATCAAAACTATCTGATGAAGAGCTTTTCAAGCTTGCAGAAAGCAAAGGCATACAATTTGAGAAAGGAAAAAGAACAAGAGCACATGCATATAATAAACTTTTAGAAGTGCTTGTTCAGCCAGAATTAATCCAGCCAACATTTATTATAGATTTTCCAAAAGAAACAACTGCACTTGCAAGGCCCAAAAGGGGAAATAATTCATTAGTTGAGCGCTTCGAATTATATATAGATGGGATAGAAATAAGCAACGCCTACTCTGAACTTAATAATCCTATTATTCAAAAGGAGAATTTTGAAGAAGAAGAGAAGAAAGCAATGGAAGGGGATAAAGAAGCCGAACCATTAGATAATGAATTTATTGAAGCAATGGAGTACGGAATGCCGCCTACTGGAGGTATAGGTATTGGAATTGATAGATTAGTCATGCTGCTTACAAATCAATCATCAATAAAAGAAGTAATCTTATTCCCTATGGAAAAGAGGGAAATAAAATCGACAAAAGCTATCAATAATGAAAATATTAATAGCAAAAGTGATAATAGCAAAATTAATAATAAAGGCAAAAAACAACAATAAAAATTAAGCAGTAATATAATATATCAATATTATTTAAGTTTTTTATTTTCATTTGATTATTTATTTTTATCTTCATCGATTTGATCTATTAAGTTTTTTAATTTTTTAAAATCCTCTTCAAGTATACTTATATTCTTTTTTATTCGAACTGCGGCTGCAGGATGTATTGTGATAAATAATTTGCAATTATATTCACTACTTTCTATAATTTTACCGTGATTTTTAAACACATTAACAACATCTGCAACGCTCTTGCTTGCAATATTTCCAAGCAAAACAATTATCTTTGGTTTTATTATTTGTATCTGCCTTTTAAGATAAGGCATGCAGTAATTTATTTCTTCATCTGTCGGCGCTCTATTTAAAGGAGGAAAGAATTGTACTATGCTTGTTATATAAACTTTATCTCTTTTTATCTTATTTTTTTTAAGTATTTCATCTAAAAGCTTTCCAGCCATTCCTATAAATGGGCGCCTATTTTCATCTTCATTCTTCCCTGGTGCCTGGCCTAACAGCATAATTTCAGCATTTAATGGCCCTTCTCCAGGTACAAAATTTCTACTGAGCTTCCAATCATTGATGCGATTTGGAAGATTTTTATATTCATCATTTAGTTTATTAATTTCATTAATTCTATTTATATAATCATTTGCTACATTGAGCAGATCTATATATGTTTTATATTTAACAACTTTCAATGCTTCATCAAATTTCAACCATTTATAAGAAGAATGCTCAAATGATATTTTAATATGCTGTTTTTCATCTTCTAATTTTGCCAAAAAGAATATATTCTGTTTTTTTACTTTTTCATTGTCTGCAACAAACCACCAATACTCATCATGCCTAAAAAAAGGAATCAGTGTAATATTTAATCCAGTTTCTTCTTTTGTTTCGCGTAGAGCAGCCATCTCTGGAGTTTCATTCTTCTCTATATGTCCTTTTGGCAAATCATAACTATTATCATCTCTTATTAAAAATAAGAAATATCTTTCATTATTAATTTCTTTCCAGATAAGTGCACCAGCACTAAATTCAAATTTAATGTTATCACTCTTTTGTCATTATAGTTAAAAATATTATATATCCTCAGCCGATTTGGTTTTCATCACTTTTCAGTAGTTACTCTATTCATCATAGGACAATAATATTTCTAAACATCATTATTTAAAGTTTTTGAGTTAATCTAAAATATTAGATGGTGCAAAAATGCGTGTCTTATATAGATATTTTAATCATACTGCAGATATAAAATTTAGAGCTTATGGGCCTAATATAAATATTTTATTTAAAAATGCATTGCTCGCAATGTTTAATACTATTTCAGATATTAAAAGAATTAAGCAATATATAAAATATATAAATATGAAAGATATAGGAAATGAGGTGAGCAATAATAAAGAATATAGTGAAGACTCTGGCAAAAATAAAAAAGATAAAATAAAAATAAAAGAATTATATATAAAACAAACATCTGATAATTATAATGAACTTTTATGGCTTATATTACAGGATGCACTCTCAAATGCAGACGCAGAAGAGTTATTTTTATATGAAGTTAAATCCATATCTATCAAAAAGAATAACAAAAAATATGAAGGAAAAGTATATGTATTGGGTATAAAAAAAGATACGGATAATTTAATTAAATTTTCAAAGTTCGATGTCAAAGGAGTATCGATGCTCGGCATGCAAATTAAAAGTTCAAATAACGGAATGTATGTCGATGTTATATTAGATGTTTGATTAATTTTTTAATAATTTTAAAGATAAGTATAATTTATATAATTTTAGTATTATATAGATTAAGGGAGAAATAAAAATAAAATATAAAGTTTGATAAGTGAATATAATGCAATTTCCACTCAATGTTGGTATAAGCGAAGTGCGTGGTGTTGTCGAAATAATAAAAGATCATGGAGACGAGCTTAGTGTATCAAAGCTTGCGGAGGAATCTGGAGAAGATGTTGATAAAATAATTCCATTGCTTGATGTTGCTGAATTATTGGGCTTGTGTAATGTTGAAAATGGTGTTGTGAAGCTCACTGACTCTGGCAAGAGCATTACTCTTAGAAATTATGCAGCCATAATTTCAAAGATACTTATCAATATAGAGCCCTTTAAATCAGTTGTCGAAGCACTTAAAAATAATAGCCTTAATACAACTGATCTGGCAAATATACTCAAATCTAAGAATATAATATTGCTTGCAGATGAACGCAATAATATTAAGATACTGAGATCGCTCTTATTAAAATGGGGTGTTCGTACTAAGATTCTTTCTTATGATAGGGAAAATGATTCATGGTCACTGAAAACTGCCGCAAAGACATAAATAACAAATTATTAAGATTTTATATATTGAAAAATGAGCAAAAATAAAAATCTTTTTATATTTTTTATTCAGTCAATACTTTATATATATAATCAACATCATCAATAAAATCCTGGCTGTGCTTATTCCTAGGATAAGGTAAATCTATTTTTTTAATTTCCTTTACATAAGAAGGTCGTTGAGACAATATTATAATTTTATCTGATAGTTCAATTGCTTCTTCTACATTATGTGTTACTAAAAGGACAGAGCTGACAGGTATATCTGAGCTTCTAAGCATATCTACAATATCTGTTCTTAATGTTTCTGCAGTGAGCTCGTCAAGCGAACTGAATGGTTCATCCATAAGAAGCACTTTTGGATTTGATATAATAGCGCGAGCAATTCCTACTCTTTGCTTCATGCCTCCACTGAGGGTATTTGGATAAGAATTTTCAAAGCCTTCCAAGCCAATTTTTTTGAATATTTCTATCGCTTTCTCTGTTTTCTCCCTTTCATCAATATCAAATAATGATAAACCTATTTTAACATTTTCTATATTGGTGAGCCAAGGCAACAGTCCAAAATCCTGGAATATGAAAGAAATCTCTTTTTGAGGCGCAGTTATCTCTCTATCATAATAAAAAACACTGCCGCTTGAAGGTTTTATCAATCCAGCAATAATCCTCAACAAGGTGCTCTTTCCACATCCAGAGGGGCCTATTATAGATACAAATTCATCTTTCTGCGCAGTAAAGCTGATATTATCTATAACATTAATTTTTCCTATTGAATATTTTATATTATTGAGTTTGATGATATCTTCATCCATGCAATCATTTAGTATTTATTATTTTAATTATTATTAATAATTCATTATCTGATTTTTAGTTTTTAAATATTTAATAGATTTACATTATTTATATACCAACTCTATTTTGTCATATAATCTTTTCCATACATATCTATTAATAATTATAATCATCAAAGTTAAATTAATTATTCCTAAAAACATCAATTGAAGATTGTTTGAATCAAGCGACACATCAAGAAGTTTACCTATACCTAATGAGACAGAGGTTATTAATGCACCATTGCCTATTGCGGAAGTTGTAAAGTATTCTGCTACAATGCTTGCATTCCATTCAGCAGCAATTCCTGTAACTGCACCTGTAAGCAATCCTGGCAGTATTGCATATAAGTATATCTTCTTCCATGCTTTTATTCCATTGACTCCAAATATTTTTTTAACTTCAAGTATGCTTGAGGATATATATGCTTTCTGTGATAATATGCTGAATATTATATACCATATTCCGCTCAAAAAGAATATTGAGAAAGCAACAAGCTCACTGCTATATGGCAGATTCTTTAAAGATATAACAACTAACGGTAGAAGTATAGTAGCCGGAATTGCCGCAATGATCTGAAATAGCAGTTTATAAGCGCCCTTCCTTTTAGCCATAAATATAATGTAAACGCTGATAGGGACTGCAACAATTAGAATTGCTATGAAGGCGATCCAGACTCTAGCAAAAGATGCAACAAGTGCTGTTATTACTTCTATCTCTTCATTTGTTAAATTATTGTTGGTTAAAATAAATAGCACAAATAATATGATTATAATTAACAAAACATAATTGTAATTGATGTTTAATTGAATATTTTTTCTCTTTGTGTATTGTTTATCTTCTTTTACCACTCTTATTCTTTTTAGTTTGTTGTTCTTATAAAATTTAGATTTGATTAAAATATCTAACTTTCCAATTTTTTCATTAATAGCAGTTATAATTCTTACACTTCTGCTTTCTGTTTGTTCATTATATTTATTAACATATTTCTCAAAAGGATCAAAGAGTAGCAGTCTTGTCAATATTACAAATACTATAAATATTATTATACCTATTAAATATTCAATGAAATTACCACTTTCAGCAAGACTCATCAATGCTACTCCTATTCCATGCTTTACTGCATAATTGGTTGTTGAAGTTGAAAATATTTCACTAGTGACAAGATAAAATAAACCAATAGACCATGATAATGCAGATTGTTCAGCAATTTTCGGCATACTTGCAGGAATAAATATTTTTTTAAGTTTTTCTTTTATATTCATCTTATATAATGCCGCAAGCTCTAAGAACTCTTTTGGGAGATTTTTTACTGCTTCATACACCCCAAATATTATATTCCAGAGCATACTCGTTATAATTAAGAATATAACTGCTGAATTTATGCCTATTGATCCCGGAATTGATGCAACAATTATATATATAACAAAAGGAAAGAATGTAAGAATAGGTAGAGTTTGTAGAATATCAACAATCGGTATAATAATCTTTTCAGCGCGTTCATTTGTTGCTGTGTAAATACCAATCCCTAATCCCAGTAATATAGAGAGGAAAAGTGCGATAAGCATACGGATCCAAGAATAAGAAGTATCAATCAGCAGTGTTGCTATATAATTTAACATATATAAAAATTAAACTAAAAGTATAAATTACTTATTATATTTATTTTTTGTTGTTTTTATATTTTAACAAAAATTAAAAATGAAAAGAGAAAGAAATTTTTATAATCATCGTTGCCTTTTTGACTTCTTTTTACTATACTTTTTTGCAACGCGCTTTTTCCCTGCTACTTTTTTAATTTGTTTTTTCTTTGTTATAATTCTTTTTAAATTTGTTGCGGTAACTTTTCTCTTTCCTTTCATTGCTTTTAATTTTGTCTCTTTTCTCTTAATGTACATAATAGATATAACCATAGCAATTACAATTATTATAGTTATTATAGAAATTGCAATTATTATAGATATATTTTGATAAACAGGCAGCTGCGGCTGTCCAGAGAAAGGTATTACAATTGGCACTGGTTTTGGTGGTAATGATTCTATAGTTAATATTTTTGCTATACCTTCTCTAATTACTATACCCATTCCACTTGTAGAGTTTTGAATTGACGAAGTTTCAATTATTTGCAGTATACCTTGCCATTTTAAATAAGGTGCGTCATTTGAAGGTATTGATACTTTAATATTGATCACTTGCTGTGAATCTGGCGCTAATGTACCATTCATTGGTGTAACTAAAACTGTTGGTGTTATGCTATTTGGAATATTATTTAATGTGGGCAATACAACTTGATAATAAATAGAATTTGAGCCACTATTAAATATCAAATATGAATAGTTTGAAGTGCTGCCTACGCTTACATTAATATAAGGTTGACCTGCTTCTTGTCCTAACTGTGAAAATGTAAAAGTGCTAAGGGCAAAAAGAAAAATAATAGTTAATAAAAAAAATCTATTCTGCATTAATATTACCTCAATTCATCATCGCTTGCTTTAACAAGTATTGTCTATAACTATTGTTTGTGTATAACTGCCTGCGGGTGTTCCTCCAGGTACACCTAATCCAAAGTATATGTTGTTACTACTGCTTGGATTACTCGGGGTTGGTGCTGGTATGGTTATACCTGTATTAATTAGATTTGAAGTTAAGGTATTTCCACTATATGTTGTTAATGAAGATGGGTTCCAAAGCGTATTAGTTACGCCAAATTGTAATAAGCTATTTGTAGAATATATCCAATTTCCACCAGATATTAATAAGCTTGCAGCAGCATTACCTCCATTATCACTATCTATAACAAGTACATTCGTTGGTACATTTGCAGATGCATATATTGAATTAAAATTAATATTGTTTGTAGATAATGATATATAACATGTTCCAATTACATTAGCATATGCAGTTACTTGATATGAAGAAGATACAGTATTATATGTACCATACGTTACATTTTCATCTTCGAATGTTATTGTTTGCATATAATTGCCTGGTGGTGTTCCTCCCGGTATATATACTCCAAAATAAATAATATTATTTGTTGAAGGATTTGATAATGTTGGCTGCGGTACTATTATGTTTGTTATTGTGAAAGTATTTGCAAGAGCAGTTCCTGAATATGAACTTTGAGAAGAAGAACTCCATAGTGTATTTCCTACAAGTATTATATTGCTACCCCATGCCCAATTTGTGCCTTCTACAAGTATATTTGCTGCAATATTTCCTCCATTATCTGTATCTGTAACTAAAACATTTGTATAATAACTACTTGAAGAGCCCAAGTTGCCAAAATTTATTGAATTTGGACTAACTGATAAATATATAACATTTCCTACATTTACACTCGCAGTAACTGTGTTGTTGCTACTACTATAATTAATCTTTATTGCTAAAATAAATAATGTCAACGCTGCTATTAAACTCAATGTAATTAATATATTAAATTTTTTTAATTTGTTCTCTTTCATGTATATCATCTTATTTTATTAAAATACTTAAATATTTATATATATACATTAATATTACATATTTTTAAATATTTCTATATATATACATTAATTACATATTTAAATATTTATATATATACATTAATATTACATATTCCATCAAATTAAAAATGTTAATATCCTCTTTTTCTACTACTACTTTTTAAATTTTTCTCTTTGGTTTAAATATTTTAAGTATTGCATCTAAGATTCCACTCTTCTTTGCCTCTTCTCTTCTTATCTCTGATTTTGATTCATAAAACTGAGCAAGCTCTTCTATATTCTTTGAAAAAGGTGTTCTTTTATTATATAAATAAGTTGGTATATGCATTTCTATACTTACTGGCACAGTATCATCTTCAGGTATTTTTGCAATAATTTTATTCTCATACATTTCCTCTATTTCTTTTATACTCAGTTCATAGCGTTTATTTTTTATTTTATTGAGTACAAGATTGTGCTTAAGGTGTGCTTTGTCAAACCATGTTGCTAGTCTAACAACATTTGCAACGCTTGACAATTCAGGTGTTGATACAAGCAGCGCCTCATCATAATATTTATCTAAATTATCTGTTGTATATCCTGGCATTGTGTCAACAATTACAAAATGATAATTGCTGTGAATAATTATATTATGAAATGTTTTTATCATTGATTCAGATAAAATATACTCCTTCTCTGATAGCACTCCAGGCACAACGTGCAAGCCACTTGGAAGGTGTACAACTCTTACATCAATTAATTTTGCTTTATTAGTTACTAATTCTTTCAATCCTATATTAACCCGCTCAAATCCAAGATGGAAGCCTATAGAAGGATTCACAGTATCCATATCTACAAGTAATACATTATAACCTTTAAGCTGGAGAGCTACAGCTAAGTTAACAGCAATTGTTGTCTTACCAACACCTCCTTTCTGTGACGAAACTCTTATTATATAAGGCTTCATTTTTCTCCTCTTTTTATCATTTCTCTCATATTTTTAAGATTTTCTGCGCGCTCTTTGTTATATCTTGGTTTGTCCTTTTTCCTAGCAACATATAAAAGTAAAACAAAAACTATAAAAATCAATATTATAATTGCTATTGAAGTGGAAGAATTCAGTATCGAAATATATGCTATTAATGAGGATAGTGGTGATTCTGAAAGTTCTTTAGTCGTAACATTTGTTACATTTATAGTTGGTGGTTTTGGAAGCACAAGCACGGGTATACTATAATTTAAGCTTGCATTTTCTGTATAAATATTTAAATTAAGCATCATAGTTCCTGAAGAACTTGGTTTGATAAGGAAAGATCTTGCAAATGCTTCATTAGGTGTTGCATATATATATTTTGTTGAATTGTATATAGTTGCACTAATTGGTCCACTAAGATACATTGATATTTTTTGTGTTTGATCTCCTCTATATAATAATGTTACATTTATATAATTGCTTGAATTAACATAAAATGTAGGTATATTTATATTTATAATTTTTAATATACTTGAAGATACTGGAATTGATTGCACCGATAATAAACTTGAAATTTTACTTAACATTGGTTGTGCTGTTATATTTGATATAGAGAAGTATGCAAATGTGGTAGTTGACTTAGGAAGATTATTGATATACCAATTGATTATATAAGTTCCATTAGTCTTGCTTATTGAATATGGCAGGCCATAAAGGTTTATAGAGGAGATATTTTTTGTTATATTTATAGGAAGAATTGTCTTTAATACTAAGTTCGTTAAATTTTCTTTTGAAGGATTGGATATTTTTATAACACCCATTGCGTATTTTGTGTTATTTACAAGCGTTATACTTGGCAATATAGGGTTTGATGAATTATATATTGATAAGATTGTATATGCTGTTTCTGAAGATGTAGAATTTGATACATTTGTATTAATATTTATTGGTACTATATATGAGCCAGGGGTATAATTTTTTTGTGCAGTAAATGCTACATTTATATTAATAGTTTGATTTGGTAATATTGCGAGTTTGGTTGCTGATAATCCTACTAAATTTTTATAGTTGTTTGGAACTGATATGTTTACCGTTTCTAAAACATTAGCATTATTTTTTATCCCTATTGTCTCTAATGTTGATTGATTTGTATTTAATGAAATAGATAATGGAAATTCAACAAGTGAAAATTGTGGTATCACATGTACATAAGTAGGTGGTGGTGCTTGTTGCGATGGCGGAGTAATAACTGTATAATTTATTGTTTTATATTTACTCATTAAGACTATTCCATTTGTGCTGTTTGTTGGATAAGTTACATTGAGTATGGCTTTATAGTTTCCAGGCCATATTGTCGAGTTTGTCATTGTTGCAGTTATATTTAAATATTGAAGTGGAGCTAAAGAATAATTTGAAGGAAAACTCAAAGAAGCATTCGATGGCCCAAATACTTTTATTTTAATAGAAATACTATTTGAGAGAGCGAATCCTCCTGTATTCTTTAAGCTTATGTAAAACTGCTGATTGCTGTGCCTTAATAGTTTTTGTGAGGTGCTAAAGTTTTCTATAATTATATTTGTTAGATTATTTAAGAAAAATTTATTTGAGGAATAGTTTGTAAATCTAAAATATGTGAAAGAGAGTTTTGCACTGTATATGCCTGTAGTTAAATTACTTGGATTGAAATATAATTTATATAATGAAGATATTTGTGATGCATTGATATTATTGACGGATTGAGTATAAACAACACTTCCATTGTTTGCAATAATAAAAAATGTACCACTCATATTTGAAATTGGACAGTTTACAGTTGTATAAATGCTAAATGGAGCACTCTGATTAGGTAATTTTGGATATGCAGGATAAGTATTAAGTTTTAATGCAAATGGACACTTTACAAAAACATTTGCACTTATTGTTGCACTATTTGCGTATGTAATAAATATCATTAAAATGAAAATACTTATAAAAAAATATTTTATACTTTTCATAATTAAACCTTATAACGACTAATAAAATAATACTTAAAATAATACTTTTTATATAATTAAAATAGTAAAATATAAAAGTATATATAATAGATTTTATCAATAAAATTTTATATAACTTTTATATATAAATATTATTAAAATTATTTATAGTCATATTTATAGTTATTATGTGTTATTTTATAAATAATGGTGATTCAATGCAAGAAAAGATAATAATGGCAGTTATAGATGAAAATGGTATGTTGACGGGAGTGGGTAGAGCGCCTCGAGTTGCAATAATTTATACAAAAGACGGAAAAGTTGAAAAAATCGAAGAGATAGATGTAAGATGGGATAAAACACACGAAAATGAACAGGAAGGATTACATCATGCTTCAGTTGCAAAATTCATCAAAGAGCACAAGGTAAATGAGATAATTGCTTCTGGGAGCGGTCCAGATATGAGAAGAATGTTGGAAAGGTTAGGTTTAACAATCAAGATAGGAAGTGGATATTACAAAGATTTTATTTGATCTATTAAGAATATTATAAAAATTTTATAATATTTTTATCTTATAAATTTAAATTTATTTTTTATTATATTTCTTATTAAGCTTTGCAGGGTTTGTATGCTTGAAATAAAGATCAAATATTAAGTCATATGTGCCTTTAAGACTCTGCCAGTATATCTTTTCCATCATCATCTTCATGAAATGATTAAGCTTTGAAGGAGGGTATTTTACAACCGGCTCTGTATATGAGCCTATAACAAAACTTCCTTTTCCATAAGCCATATCAAAAGGGCAATTTGTTCTTCCATCAAATTTTGCATCAATTCCATTCAAGATTTTTGCTATTACCTTTGCTTGTAAATGGGCAGTGACTCCTGATTTTGCCGTTGGTATTGCTGTTGCATCACCTATTGCAAATGCATCGTCAAATCCTTCTATGCGCATTGTGTATTTGTCTGCTTTTATAAATCTATCACTGTCAAGCACGCTGCTTGGATTATACTCAATATTTGCTCCAACACATGGAGGTATTATTATTGGCAGATCATATTGTATCTTGTCGCCCTCTATTGAATAAATTATCTTGTTTTTAGTATCAATTGAATCAATGTCAAAGAAGGTATATACATCAATTCCTCTCTCTTTAAGCATAGGTTCTACAATTTCATTCATAGGTTCTGCAGGATATGCTCTCGGATATGGAACAAAGAATACAATCTTTGTTTTGTCTTTGAGCCTCTTCTTTGCTATAAACTCCTCTGTCAAAAATACACCTTCAAGTGGAGAAGGAGGACATTTGCATGTTGGCGATGCCATCCCTATTGCTATTGTACCTCCATTAAATCTATTGAGATTGCTCCATACTCTTTGAGCATTCTCTATATTTGTATGATAATCTCCAAATTGAATATTGACATCACTTAATCCTTTTATTTGACTTGTATCTGTGATAGAACCAGTTGCAATTATCAGCTTATCATATTCATATGTATTAGAATCTGTAATAACTTGTTTGTTTATTAAATCAATCTTCTTGACACCCTCTATTTTAAGCTTTATATTTTTCTTTATCAGCTTGGTTGTAGGCTTTATAATGTCTGCCTTTGCGCCTTTAAATGCAATATATAAATAAGCAGGCTGGAATATATTAACCGAACTTTTATCAATCAATGTTATATCAAATTTATTAGCATCAAGTGAATTTGCAAGTATTATGCCACCAGCTCCTGCCCCAACAATAACAATCTTTTCCATTTTATTACCATTATCTATTTAATATATCTATTATTATAACAATCTTGTCTTGTTGGTCAGTCATACTCTCTACTTTATTCTTTGTTTTTTGAGCCCAAGCATTTACATCATTCTTTACTCCAGGATCTGTAGCCCACAGCTCTATTATATCCCCAATCTTTGCATTTCGATAGGCTTTTGAAAGCTCTACTATTGGACCAGGACAACTTGAACCTCTAGCATCGACAAATATTTTTCCCATTTTATCACTCATATTTGATTAACTTAATTATTAAAATATTAAAATAATAAATATATTATATAAATATTACTTGGCCATTTTCTGACATTTGAAGGAATGATGCAGCTCCAACTATATCATCAACTATTGGATCAAGATTTTCTTTCTTGAGATTGAACATTGAAGCCATAAGCGAACACACATATACCTTTACATTTCCTGCTTCCTTTGCTTCTTTAAGCATGTCATACCAACCTTTTGTGTTTGTAGCTTTCATTCCCTCTGCCAACATAGGAGCCATAGATTCAAATTCTTTTGGAAATGGTATATTATGCTTCTCTTTTGTAAACCCTAATAAGGCAAAACCTGTAATAAAAATATTAACATCATAACCCATTGCAGCTGCTGCATCTGCAAGAACTCCAAGAGGTATAAATTTATCTGCAGTGCCGCTGAACATTATAATTGAAAATTTTCCCATATCTATCACTAGTTTCCTTTAGAAAAGAAGTTTTTTATAATTTTCTATTATTTATCACTTTTAATGTTTAATAAATCCAATTATTAATGAGGAGCATGCCTTTTTGTATTAAAACAAAATATAAAATAAAAAAGTTTTAATTCTTTAATTATGTTTGTTTGATGCTTTAACTTTTTCTAATGCGGCTTTCATCATTATATCATAATTTGCTTTTTTATTTGTAAATAATTTGAATGCAACTAAGCCTTGATTAACTAAAAGCTCTAATCCATTTATTGTTTTACAACCAATTGCTTTTGCATCTCTAAGTAGTTTATTTTCTAATGGGGCGTAGTTAGCATCGAATACAATCATTTCATCTTTCAACAATTCTTTTTTGACTGGCGTATATTTTTTATTTTCAAGTGTTATATTTGTTGCATTTATTATATAATTAGAATTCTTTATGATTCCTATAGATTCTTCTGATCCAAGTTTATATATTGAAACATTAATAGAAGGAAAGGTATGCTTAAGCCTATGCTCAAGCTCTTTTGCATGATCTATTGTTCTGTTAATAATGCTAATATTCTTGATTCCTTCATGGGCCAAACCAAATGAAAATGCTCTAGCGGCACCACCAGCACCAAATATTACATAATTTGCATTCTTTTTCAACCTATATTTTTTCATTGTTTTTACGAATCCAGGAGCATCTGTATTATAGCCATAGAGAATTCCATTCTTGTTTATAACAGTATTCACAGCTCCGAGCTCTATTGATAATTTATCAATATGATCAAGATAATGCATAACATTCTCTTTATGTGGGCTTGTAAGAGTCATTCCTTTTATATCAAGCGCTTTCATGCCTTTTATAGCATTTTCTAGCATTTCTGCAGGCACATCAAAAGCAGTAAAAACTGCATCTATATTAAGTTCTTTAAATGCTGCATTATGGATTGTAGGTGATAAAGAATGATGCGCAGGCATTCCTATTATACAAAACAATTTTGTTGATCCACTTATTTCCATATAATCATTTTATTCTTTTTATACTTATATAGTTTAAATTATATTTTTTAATTAAATTTTAATCAATAAGCCTCAAGAGGGAATTGAACCCTCGACCTCCTGTTTTCTTGTTTTTCTTGATCAATTTTTCAAGAAATTTACGAGACAGGCGCTCTACCACTGAGCTACTGAGGCATTGATATATAATAATATAATATTTAATTAAGTGTTAAAATTATATTGGATTATAATAATATATATATCTCAAATATATAATTCAAATATATAACATATAATTCAAATATATAACTCAGATTTATATAAATAATATCAATATTTAAACTTATTTCAATAAGAATTTATTAACTTAAACATAAATTTATATTTAATTATTGAAAATAAAATATATAATAATTATAAATTTTATATAATGATTAATAAATATAGTTAATTGATTAAAATATAATTAATTGATTATAAATTTTAATTTATCAATAAATATTAAAATGTTAAAGTTAAATACAATATAATATTTAATAATATTTAATATTATAGAAGTATATTAACAGTGACAAAAAAGAGAAGATGAGCTTATGGCAGACGATGATATAAAAAAAGAGTATATAATTAATCATGGTGATGAATTAAATGAAGGTGTGCCTTCATCAAAAAAGAAGAAGATAATAGGAGGAATTATTGCTATAATTTTAATTGCTTTAATTGTGTATATGATAAATCCTTTTTCCTCATCACATATTAGCAAGCCACCAATCACTTCTAATACTATACCTACTAACAAGATAATCAATACAACAAAAATAGGCTATTTAAGCTCATGTGCTAATATAAGTGCTCCTGGTATTTATAATCTTTCAAATATGGTGTCTCCATTTTCAAATAAAGCATGCATTAGTGTTTTAGCAGATAATGTTAAGTTGAATTGTGGTGGTGCAACTATATCTGGATATGGTGCATATACTGATAAGCCTCCTTTCAATTATGGTATAAAGATTGTTAGCAAAAATAATGTTACAATAGAAAATTGCAAAATAGCAAATTTTTCATATAATATATATTCAGAGAATTCAGGTAATATTAAATTGACTAATGATACTTTAATAAATGGATATGTTAATAATTTATATTTAAATGGAACCTACAGTAGCACAGTAGATCATAGCTACTTTATAAATTCCACAAGCCCATTTGGTGCTGTAGCAATATTGAATAATTCTCAAAACAATAAATTTACAAACAACACTTTTAAAAATAATCTTATGCTTGGTTTTAACATTTCCTCAAGCAATAATAAATTTATAAATAATTATATAACAGGCTCTAAAGAGTCATTTATGTGCAGTATTGAAAGCGGATTTCCAAATAACAATACTGCTATAGGAAATAGATGCTATAATAATGATGGTTGTGATTTTGTTTCTTGTAATGGTACAAATATACCCCACAATGTGTCTGCAGTAACATTACAGAAGAATATTGCATCTTGTGGTTCTATAATTTATCCAGGATCTTATTATATTTCACAGAATTTAAATATGGAGAATTTTAGTACTTTTTCAAGAAATACTCTGGCTCAATATAATACTGCATGTATTAATATTAAAGCTGCTAATGTCACATTAAACTGCTTGAATCATGCAATAAGTAATGCATATATCGGCATAAAGGATTTAGCAAACAATACTGAAATCTCTAATTGCAATGTTCAAAACTCAAATTATGGTATTGTTCTAAATAGTGGAAGCAGTTCAAAGATTCATAATATAATATTAAATAATAATGGATATGGATTATATTTAAATAACACAGATAGTTTAAAAGCATCTAATATCTCAACTGATAATAATAAATATGGAATTTTGTTGAAAAATGCATATTCAAATGTGTTCCTAAACTTTACTTCCAATAATAATGCATATGGGCTTTACTTATCAAGCTCAGAAGGCAATTTATTCAATAAAGGTTCAGCTCTCCATAATACAAAAGCAGACGTTTATGCAACCTTAGATTCAATAGGAGCTTCAAATGATCTAATGTCTTCAACTTCTTGTTATTTAACAGATGCGCAGTGGGCGCCTTGCACACTTCACTCATCTCCTGTGCTCACTTCATATCCTATTGATAAATGTATGGATATAATAACACCTGGAAATTATAATTTATCAAGCAGCATTCTTTATGCAAAGCCAAGCTGCTTCACTATTGATACAAATAATGTTACATTGAATTGCTCAAACTTCAATATTACAGCAAATCCAGGGACTGCAGGTCCTGCGATTGTGATTAATAATAAAAGCAATGTAACTGTATCTGATTGTAGGATATTAAATTATCAATCTGCAATAATAGTAAATAATTCAAAAAATATTACCTTAAGCAATATATTAGGAAAGAACATAAATAATTTTGGCATTAAAGCAAGCAATCTAACTTCATCTGTAATAAATAATGTTAATATATCAACTACAAACAACTTTACAATTTCATTGACTAATGTTGATAATAGTAAAATATTAAATAATATTTTTAAATATGGATCTAGCAAGAATTATGGATTGATTTTAAATAATTCAAGCAATGATATCGTTTCAGGTAATAAAGGGGACTCAGATTATGTTGGAATAGCACTTTTAGGAAGTTCATTAAATGATACCCTTATGAATAATACTTTTAGCAACAATAATGAAGATTATGTATGTGGTAATAATAATAGCGCACTTAATGATGGAAACAGCTATATCAATTATGGTAATAAAAAGGTAGGATGCCACTGGCTTATTGTTGAGCCTTCTACAGTATCCACTCTATCAGAATGCTTTGCTGAAACACAACCAAGCTTTATATCACTATCACATGATGAGCTTTATACTACAGGTGCAACATGTTTTACTCTTTTAGCAAATGGAACAACATTCAATTGCAATGGTCATACAATTGAAGCGACCAATGGAGGAACATTAGTAGAACTAGCTGGAAACAATAGATATACTAAATTTGAGAATTGTTATATCAAAGGATTTACAACACCTATAAAATTGATAAATGATAATGGAGGTGAGATTTACAACAATACTATATTAGGTCCATCAAACAGCTCAAATTCAAATAATTCAACAATAATTACTGCAATTAATTCAATAAATGTGGAGATTAAAAATAATACAATAACTACTCCATTCAAAGGTGTATATATAAAGAATGAAACTTACGGGGAATTGTTTAATAATACAGTCAATAATGCAGAGGTTGCATTCTCGCTTGATAATGTTACTGCAATGCAGATCTGGAGCAACAATGCTACAAAGACTAATGGTGTTGGTACGGTAATTACAAACACAATTCAGTCATCATTCTCAAACAATAGATTCTATGGAATTGCAATAGGATTTGCGTGCTTTAATTCAACAATCAATACAGATATGGGAAATAACTACTGTTCATCAAATATAAAATGTACATTTATAAGCAGTTCTTCAAGCACTTGCAAATAATAATATAATATGAATTATTCTCTACTATAGGACAACACTTACCTCTCTTACAGTAATAACTAGGGCCACACTTAATCTCTTTTGTGCAAACTCTATGTCTATGACAGTTACCACTACTTACACTTCAAATTTCCATGACAATTACTCCTACCCACACCTCCACCGCCTCCACCGCTACTTCCACCACTATGACTGCTTGAAGCTGTACAAACAGGTGTATAAGCACTGATAGAGTTGCCTGTTATTATGTTGAATATGTAAGGAGCTATTACTGCAATT
>JBMFSA010000002.1:0-71822 GCA_049967795.1 Candidatus Micrarchaeia archaeon
GAAGTTGATAGCGGGAAATTTGCGCATTCCCTTGGAAAAAGATAAAAGGAAAATATATGAAAATTGTAAGTTATTATTCAATAAAAAAATAACTTCTATTAATATTTTTGATATTTTGTTTATAATATTTAATATTAAATAAAAATAAATAAATAAAAGGAAAAATATTTAGTTTGTAAATTAGTAATAATATTGTAGTGGCGAGTGAGCAACTTACCGAAAGGAGGAAACTCCTCTCATACAGAGAACATATAGCTTAAGGCTTAATCCAGAGCAGAAACGATACTAAAAAATTGCATAAAGCGATGACACTACGAGCGCAATTTTTTTAGGTGAAACGGCTGGTGTATGTTCAATGAGTATGCAAGGCTTTTTGCCGCTCAGTCTAATGTTGCATAAAACAAAAAGAGGGTTATAGCTCGCCACTACAGTTATAAAATACTAAATTAATTATAATAGAAAGAAAATGTAAAAAAGAAAAATAGAATTATTCCAGTTTGGCGGGGGCGAGATTTGGACTCGCGACTTCTAGATTTCTCGTCATTGCATTTCTGCTCTTCACTCATAATGCTTTGCATATGAGTCTAGCACTCTACCAGGCTGAGTTACCCCGCCATAATTTATAAACACAAAAAACAAATTCAAATAAAAATATTATAAATATCTTAAATAATTTTAAAATTGAATACTATATTATAAATTAAATATTTATTAAGTTTGCTCTTTTTAAATTTTATTTTAAATTTTATCATTTTATTGATTTACCACGGAACCTTTTTCAATTTGATTTTATATGCTATAAAATTTGTAAGTGGATGCAGTATAGCAGTTAAAATAAATATTAATATTATTCCTATAATGTTTGGTAATGAGCCAAAAGGTATTGCAAATAAAAGTGCAAATATAACAAATCCTAATTGATCGAGAACGGGTATAGATGATCCTGGCTTGATATCAAATCTTCTTTTTATAAAACTGCCTAAAAGATCGCCAAAAATTGCGCCTAATGAAAGTGCAATTGATATTATAAGCATCTGCGGTAAGTAAAATGATTCTATTATTCCAGTTAATATTCCTGCAAATAGCCCTGAGAAAGTGCCCCTCACTGTTTTATGATCGCCCAATATTCTTTTTCCAAATAGCTTCTTTTTGAAGTCTAAAGGTGTTTTTCCGCCAAAGATCACTGGTGTTGCATTAGCTATAAATGCAGGCAAAATATATATAATTGGGTAGATGATGTCATTATAATAATTCATAAAATCTATCTAATTAATTATATTGCTAAATTATTTGGCAGCGAGCTTGCCTTCAGCTATCTTTTTTGATCCGCCTCCTACAAAATTGCCTTTGCTCTTTTCTATATACTCTTTTAAAAATTCATTTGCATTATACTTTGAATCATCTCCAGAAACACATACAAATTCATTCTGTCTATTATATAATAATATTGTTGATGCTTTATTAAGTTCAGTAAATTTTGTTGCTATCTCTCTTAATATCAAGCGTTCATAATCCAATTCTTTAATTAAAGTATTATTCTCTAGTTTGCTTCTATTCAATTCATCTACAATATATTTTGATAACGTCTCTATTATTGATCTATACTCTTTTCTATATTTCTTCAATTCATTCATCTGTGCTCCTATTCCCTGCTCAAGCTTGTCTTTATCCAAGCCAGATACAAGCGCAATCTTTTTTATTAAATTCTCCATCTCATTTATATAATCAAATGCTGCGGGGCCAGCAACAAACTCTATTCTATTTATACCATCATGTGGCCTTGATGTTGATATGATCTTTATTAAGCCTATTGCATTTTCCTTTCCCTTCAAATGCAAGCCACCACAAGCTTCAGCGTCTATTATATTACCTTTATAATCAGATATTGTAACGATTCTGAGCCTTTTAGCTGGCACCCCATGCCCTTGGTATATAGAGAAGCCAAATTTGCTTTCAGCATCGCCTCTATCCATTTCCTCAACATCAACTTTTATACCGTTGAGTATGTAGCTGTTTGCAAGGTTTTCTATATCTCTAATCTGCTCCTCATTGAATTTTTCATAATGTGCTATATCTATATGAGCTTTGCTTGCTGATTTATGAGTTCCTTCCTGCCAGGCATGCTTTCCCAATATCTTTCTTGCTGAGGCACTTATAAGATGTGTTGCAGTATGGTGTACCATCAATCTCAATCTTCTGTCTTTATCAACAATACAGTGCACCTTCTGCCCTTTGTTAAGGTGTGTTGGATTTTCCATTATATGTATAATAACATTTTTTACAATCTGTACATCCTTTACTTTTTCGCCTTCTATTTCTCCTTTATCAGATTCCTGGCCTCCACCTTCTGGGTAAAATGGAGTTCTATCAAGTATAACAAAAGAATCTTTTGCTTTGATTACTGTTGCAGTTGCCGAATCCTCAAATTTATAATATAATTTTTCAGTTGGATCTATACCATCAACATCAATATTAATTTCTTCTTTCTTTCTCTCTTTTTCTGCAAAATTTCCTTTTAATATATAATTATAAAATTCTTCAGGAACTTCGAACTTTGATTTTATAGAGCGTGCAACTTCATTTATAAATTCGGGAGTGACTCCATAGCTTTCATAAAGAACCCTCATCTTCTCCTTTGTTAGCTGTTCTTTTTTATCTATCATCGTTGTTATAATCTTCTTTGCATTTGTTTTCATATTTTCATAGCGGTCCCTTTCTATATTTATCACTTTGCTGATTGTATCTAAATTGTTTGAGAGCTCAGGATATAATTTCTTTAATTTATTTGCCTCAATCTTCATGAGCTCTATTATATCAATATTTATTTTATATTTGTCTATAAAATTAAACATTCTTCTAAGTAGGACTCTGAGATTATAACCTCCTCCAACATTGCTCGGCAGTGCACCATCAGTCATAGCATACAATAATGTCATGGAATGGTCTGCCAATGCATATGCAGCCTGCATAGGTTTTATAATATTATAATAATCATCTCTTTTTACTCCATGCTCCTCTATCTTCTTTAACAGCTCATTTTCCATTTTTATATTTGCAGATTCAACGTCAAAATCAATCTTCCCTAGCATTGAAGCGAGCTTAGAATATAATTTTATATCTGGAGTTATTGACATTCCTTTGTATATATATTTTAGCTCTTTTGGAAATACTGCATCAAAGACAGTTTGATTTCCTGTATAATAATACAATAATCTTTCAAACCCCCACCCAACATCTATTACTTTGCTTGATAACTCTTTTATTTGATTGTTCTCAAATCCAAATTGCGTAAATACACTATTTGCAATTTCAAGTCCATCAGCAAAACTCTCTAACGAAGGCCCAAATTCTGAGAAATCTCCCATAGCCCATACATCTTCAATATAAGTAATTTTATCTGCCTTAATCTTCATTACATCTGTTAGGAATTTGAAGTTAAGCTCTATTGTTCTATCCCTCCAATACCCTTCCTTTGGATAGTTGAATGAATGCTGACCTGCCATCATAAATGAGGTCAGATGCCTTCCAGTAACGCCAACATTTAATATATCATTGAATCTCAAGCATATCTGTGGTACTATAAGTGGATTAGCGCTATATTCAAAACTCATTTTACCCTTTTCAATCCTTTGAAAATCTTGTATGCTTGCTATTGTGAAGTATAAATCTTGTCGCCATCTGCTTACAACTGGGTATCTATCAATTATTTTATGTCCATTCTTTGAAAAGAAGTTTGCAAATCTGTCCCAGAATTCTACATAATCCACTTCAAGTGGTTTATCTTTAAAGAATGTGTATCCTGAATGTTCACTATCGCCACAGGTATCTCTATTTTGATCCAACGTCCAGAAAAATTTTCCGCAGATTCTGCATTTTTTCCTAACAAAGTTATTGTCTTTAAATATTTTTGTTGAATAATACAATTCAGGTTTTTTGGAAAAGTCCTCTCTTAAGTTTTCCTTTGTAATCATGTTATTCTCCTTTGTCAAATAATTTTAATAAATATTAATTATTATTTTAATTATTATTTAAAGTCTTTTGCGGCCACCATTTTGTGCATTCTTTTCCATAAAATCCACAATATTTACATTTCCAATTCTCACTTTCAGGCACAGTTAATGCTTCTCTTTCCCCTTTCCAATACCCTAAAATAAATTTTAATGTATTATCAACCTCATTTTTATCATATAAAAATTTATAAGTTTTTATTTCATTACCTGTAAATTGATTTATATATCTTATTTTAAGCATATCATCAATCTTACCAAGTTTGG
Organism: Candidatus Micrarchaeia archaeon; assembly: GCA_049967795.1. GTDB lineage: Archaea > Micrarchaeota > Micrarchaeia > Micrarchaeales > Micrarchaeaceae > JAJZYD01. Next base: position 4,275 of record JBMFSA010000002.1, read on the forward strand.
GAAACATGCTAAAATACTTTGTCACTATTGAATCAAGATTTTGATCCTCTTTCTTAACATTTAATGCATCAAGCTGTCTTTTAAATTCATCACTTATAACAAGTTTATCAATATTATACTGCCTTTTATAATCCTCTTTAGTATATTTTTTTTGTATTAATTCATCGAGCATTTTTTTATAGAACATTATTTGTATTTTATGTGTATAAAGTTGTGGTGTGTTTGGAAGCGTATCTGTGGCTTTTGTTTTATCCTCTAATAGTATTACTGCACCATCTTTTAATTCCAGCATATCTACTTTTCCAACTAATGGAAAGCCATCCACTGCTCCATAAACCTGTATTTCTCTTGATTTATTATTTTCAAATAATGTTTCTATAGCTAATACACTTGTATAAAGTATTTTATATAAAGCATCAGCATAATTTTTTGGCATCAATATTATAGGAATATTTGTTTCATTCTCTAATACTTCATGTATATCCTTTCCCTTTTTAATTTCTGCTGTTATCTTATGCCCATATATATAGCCTAATTCCATCTGCTTTTCGCACCAAAATTGTGCTGCAATGTCTGTTACTCTTATATTACTTTTTTTAAGTTTTTTTAGAATATTCATTAAATCAGCCCGCCTGCGTATATCTTCATAGCACTGAGCTCAGCGTTCACCTCGGTCATCATATAATCAACTAATAGGCAAGATAAATATAAAAACAATATGCTCTTTTAGTAGTCTTTATAATATATACTTATAGATAAAGTTATATTGTCATAATAAAAATTTTATTAATTATAAATCAAAAATTAAATAATAAAATACTTTAAAAATAAAAAAAAGATGACTAAGAATTAAATAAACATAAAACAAAAAAAATAAAATTATAAATACTATCAATTTATTTACTGCCTTTTTTAACCATCTGCTAATAATTAAATTATTTTTTTTCTCTTCTTTCAACCCCATATAATATAATTAATATAATGCCTATTATAACAAGCAGGTAACTTGTATTATATGGATAGAAGAATACATAATTTTCAATAAGGGCGACACCTAAGACTATAAAGTATACTGCAATTAATATGAGTATATATGCTGCAACGCTCAAAGACATCTTTAATGTGTATGGTCTACTTTCTTTTGGCCTTAGCATCTCTCTAAAAATCATTCCAACTCCGAATCCTATGAGCAGCCCTGCTGCTATCTGTGTATAAGCAACACCAAACCCAAGTCCTATAAATACAAATGCAAGCAGTAATAAATCCTCAGTTATATTTGTTTGTTTATTTTTCTCTGCTTTAATTTTCATTTTCACACAATCACCATTAATACATCATAATAATATTTTAAAAATCTTTCCTTTACCTAAAGAAATTTTTAAAATAAAGAGGTTATTTATTAAAGAGTTTCTTTTGTGCAATTTTATATATTATATATAGGAGTATAAGAAATATTATTATAAATAATAGTATAAGATTAACATTTGTTAAAGTTATTAAATAATAACCAAATAACATCAGTATTGTATTCCATATAACAATTCCTAAAATTGAATATGTCAAAAATGTCCTGATATCCATTTTTGCAAATCCTGCAGGAAAGCTCATAAATGTCCTTATTACAGGTATAAGTCTTGTTATAAATATAGTTAGAACTGCATTTTTATCAAATAATTCATCAAATTTATCAAGTTCCTCTTGTTTAAGATGAAATGTTTTCAAATGTTTGTATACTATATCCTTGCCGAGGAAATAGCCTATATAATAATCAATGAGCATGCCAATAATGCTCCCCAAGCTTAATACAATCAAGGCAATCGGAAAAAAGAGTGGCCCATTCCTGCTTAACATTCCTGCGATTGGCACTACTATTTCGCTTGGAACTGGCAGAGACGAACTCTCCAGAAGCATTAATATAAATAATGATAAATAGCCATAATGAAGTATAAAATTATATAAAAAAGAATAAGTTAAATTTAATGTTGAATTGTTCAAACTAAACGCGAAGTTTATAATTAATTGTATTACTTGAAAATTTATCATATCAATCAATTTATAAAAATGTTAAAATTTAATAATTAAATAAAATCTTTCTAATTATCTGACATTCTCCCATGAATAAATTCGTGGGCTTTCTGCTAAGTATTTTGTAACTATTTATTTCTTATTATTTACCTTATTTTTACTATATAATAAAATTATTATAATGCAAATGTCAAATTATATAAATTATAGTATGAAAGATTTTATAAGAGTTTATATATGATTTTTATTATAATATTTATAAGTTTTATATAAAATTAAAATATTATTTTGAGAGATCTTTATGAAAATAATTAAATTTAGCGAAAATGAAGGTACACTTAAAATTCGTGTTGATAATATAAATGATCTTTGGACTATACAGAGAATTATTTTTAAGGATGATTTAGTAAAATCTGAAAGTCTAAGAAAATTCAAGGCTAGCGATAGCGATGTTGGAGAGATGAAAGAAGTAATTATAAAAGTAAAGGTTGAAAAAACAGAGTTTGATAAAAATACCAATAGGCTTAGGATAAGTGGAAAAATAGTAGATGGTAGACCTCTTGACTATGTAAAATTAGGCAGTTACCATACGTTGAATATAAATGAAGGAGATTTGTTGGAGATTACCAAAATACATTGGCCTAATTATATACGTGATTTAATTAAAGAGGCAATTGAGAATACAAAAAAAGCAATTTTAGGAATTATAGTGGTTGATGATGAAAAAGCCCTTTTTGCATATTTATTAGGTTATGGAATATCATTTGGAAATGAAATATATAGTCATCTTAGCAAAAGGATGTCTCAAAAAGATTTTCAAGAGCAGGAGAAAAAATACTATCAGAAAATACTTGATTTATGCAATACGATGAATGTTGATACAATTATAATTGCAGGCCCTGGATTTACAAAAGATAATATAAAGGAATTTGCAGAGCGCAACGAATTTTTCAAGAAAATAAATAAAAAAATAATTTTTGAAAGTGTAAGCAGTGCAGAACGAAGTGCAGTTTACGAATTGATAAAAAGTGAAAATGTTGGAAAACTTTTAGAAAAGGAAAAAGTGAGAAAAGAGTTTAAATTGATGGAAGATTTTTTGAATGCATATAGTATTGGGAAAGGGGTCTATGAAATAAAAAATATAAAAAATGCTATTGAGAATTATGAGATAAACACAATTCTTGTTAATGATAATGTATTGGGAAATGAGGAGTTTCAAAAAGTATTGGAACTTGCTGAAAAAAACAAAATAAAGATTGAAATAATTAGCTCAGATGATGAAATAGGAGTGCAATTGCATTCTTTTAAAGATATTGTTGGTTATTGAGTGAGATTTTTGTATTTTATTTTTATTACATTTTAATATTATTAATTTCTTCAATATTGGCATAATAGTCATAGCTTTCAAGTTTTATATCCGCGGGCAATCCATCAAATGCTTGAAGCAGATCTTTAACATGTCTGTTTTTATTTTTCAATCCTAATACTATAATATTACCGGAGAACAATCCCGTGTTTAGATAACCTATTTTGTAATACTTCTTTAGATTATTTATTAATAAATTAAGATTGTTTTTTGTATTCTTAACAAAATTTATTGCAAGAATGCCTTCTTTTTTGAGCAAGATGCTCGAATTTTTGATAAACTGTTCTTCAAAAAATACTTTAGGTATTTCATCATCTATATAAGCATCCAAAATTATTAAATCAAAAGAATCTCTTAAATTTTCTGCATTTTTATTTACATATTTATTACCATCTTCATATATAATTTTTAGTCTTTTCAAATCCTCTTTTTGTATTAATTCTTTGGTGATATTTATCATAGTTTGGCTTGTCTCTAGCGATATGATTTTGATATTGTCATAGACATGCAGCATTTGATAAGGTATTGTTCCTGCACCTAATCCTATTATTAAAATATTTATTTTTCCATTAAAGTTATTTATTTTATTAAAATAATTAGGCAAAGGCAAAAAATAATCCCAATAACCATTAACAAGTATACTTCCTTTCTTTAATTTTGAATATACAATATTATTAAAAGTAATTATTTTTTCATTTCCATTTTCAGTAAGAAGTATATTATTTTCATTCTCATTTATTGATAATTTTACATTTTTCCTAAAAATTTTATCTATTATTGACATTTTATTTCCTTATAACTTTTATAATTCTTCTTAATTAAATTTAATTAATATTTATCAATAACTATTATTAATATTTAAAAAATTTTAATTAATTTTAATTTCTACATATTCAATTAAAAGTCATTGCGAGTTTTATATCAGAAGGATCTATTGTTTTGCGCTTTGCATGTTTTGCAAATTTTACAGATCTTGTTGCAACTTTATATGCAAGCTTATCTATATTTTCTTGAAAAGCGATAACCGCTTCATCACTTACTCTTTCAGCGCCAGCCTCCTTCAAAATCTTTTTAATTGTGGATGTAGAAATATACATATAATATCACCTTTCATCTATTTTTCTTTATATAAAAATTATTAATAAATAAAAGCTAGTATATAAAAAGAAATAAGATATTTAAATAAATTGTAAAAAGTCTGATTAGTGGAATATTAGTTGTATTTTGATAAACTAAATATATATTCCATCTTGCCTGATTTATTTTCAAATCCTACCTCTTTAAAATTTAATGATTTTATAAGCTTTATAGAGGCCTCATTAGTTGATAAGATTCTTGCATATATCTTATTTACAAAAAATACTCCAAAGCATATATCTATCAATATAATAACTGCTTCCTTTGCATAGCTTCTTCCTATATACTTACTATTTATCCAATATCCGATTTCTGCACTCTCTTCATTTAAATTGAATATAACCAGTCCACCTATTAATTTATCTTCATTCTTCAAAAATATACCATAGTGCTTTTCTATTCCAAGTTCACTTCTTTTAATTATTATCTCAGCATTTTCTCTTTTGAAGGGATATGGCAACAAGTTAGAATTAACTCCTTTAGATACATTTATATCATTTGCACATTCTGTAAGTGCTTCTATATCATTATCATTGAACTCTCTAACATAGACTCTAAAATTAGCTGTTTTTCTATCAAATTTTTTTTCAATATTTTTCTTATAATCCTCTACATATTCGCAGTTTTTTGAATCCATCAATTTACCTTTTAATAATTTAATAATAATATTATTTAGTATATATTATCTTTTATCTTTTATTATTTTTGATATTATTTTGGTATTTGTGAAATAATCTTTTTTCCAATCTCATTTCCTAAAAGCTTGTATATAAGCTGCTCATTTGCTTTTATATCATTCACTGTTCTTATATTGTTATTATATAATATTCTTGCTCTCACCCTCCCTATTCCCTCAAGCCTTATCAAATCTAGCAGTTCTTCTTTTACTCCATATTTTAAGCGTATTCTTGTATTGATTAATGCATGTGTGCTCTTTTTGATTAATTTTGCAAGTTCAATAGTTGAATATATAATCCAATCCGCGTTCATAATCTTTGTATGAAGCTCTCCGGGTGTTGTATGATACTTTTCAATTAATTTATCCTCTTTTACCTCTTCTATCCAGTCTTTAAGCATTAATGTGGTACTTAAAACTTTTAATGGATCATAGTAATTATAATCAACTCTTTCATAATTTTCATAAATATTACTATTAAATTTTTGATAGAGCATATAAATATTCTCTGCATCTTCCACTTCTCTGACATACGGCCTCATCTCTATAGTATTTGTGATTATATACAAAATTTCTTCGATGTCTGGTGAATTGTCTATAATATTTAATGAATCTATAATCCATTTTGCAGAAAGAGGGTCTATATATAATTCGCTTATTCTTCTACCTAAAGGCGTTGCTTCTAATTTTTCATATTCATTCATTTTCACAAATTTAAAATTTATAAGCTCCTTGCAGATTTCATTTGTAATTTTTTTTATTCTTAGGTTATTGCCATATTGTAAGCCATAAAAGGTGCTGTTAAGAAAAGTTATTATTGAATCTACATCATTAAAAAATTCTTCCGCAATTAATGCCAAAATATGTGTTCTCAATATTGGAAGAACGCCAAGATTAGATTCTATAGGCTCTGGATCTGCTAATATATATCTTTTGTATAACTCTTCTTTTTTGTCTAAAGTGTTTGCAATTATCGCCGCTCTTCCTTCAGTATCATATTTTGGCCTTCCTGCTCTGCCGAAAAGCTGAAGTACTTCATTAACACTCAAATTTTCATTATATACTGAATTATATCTACTTAAATCTCTTATTAATACAGTATGCGCAGGAAAATTTATTCCATAACCTAATGTTGTAGTAGCACATATAGTTTTTATTAAATTTTTTTTGAAAGCTTCCTCAATTATTATTCTTTGATTGTTAAGGAGGCCTGCATGATGAAAAGCAACACCATTTTTAACAAGATTTGAGAGTTTAATGCATTGTTCAGTAGGTGTACTTGAAGCTTCTAAAATTTTCTTGCTTATACCTAACAATTCCTTTTTCTCTTCATCATTGATATAATCCTTCACAATAAATGCTGCTTTCTGTGCGCCTGCTTCTGCATTCTTCTTTGTTGCATAAAATATTATAATCTGCTTCTTTTTTTCTAGTGTATCCTCTAATATAAGATGTTCGGGTAAATCATTGCTGCTTTTCAATATTATTGATTCTTCTTCATTATTTTTATTAATTGTATAAAATCTATTCTTATATATTATGCCTTTTTCTAATCTGATAGGTCTATAATCACTTTTTACAACTTCTGCATCTAACCACTCAGCAATATCTTCAGGATTTCCTATTGTGGCACTAAGTGCAATTATTTGGATATTTTTATTGCTTTTCAATTTTGTCATTAATATTTCAAGTGTTGGTCCTCTAGATAAATCATCTAACATATGCACTTCATCAAATACAATACACCTAATATCATCAAGCCATTCAATTTTATGCCTTATCAAGCTGTCAAATTTTTCAGTTGAAACAAAAAGCAAGTCATAATTTTTTAGCATAGGGTCACTGGAATCAAAGTCTCCTATAGATATAACAGATTTTATATAGGGATAAGCTTCTTTGAATTCATTATATTTTTCCATTACTAATGCGCGCATGGGTGCAACATAAACCGCTTTCTTATTTGTTCTTATAATTGTGTTTATGCATGCAAGTTCTGCAATTAATGTTTTTCCACTTGCTGTGGGTGATGATATTACAATATTCTTTCTTTCAAATAATCCACACCTAATTGCTTCTGCTTGTGGAGGTGTGAATTTAGTTATGCCCCTTTGCTTTAATGATTCAATTATTTCATTTGGCGCTTTTCCAATAATATCAGAGATATTCATATCCAAATTTATCATTCCTTTATATTTAATAAATTAAATAATTAAATTAAAGAATATTATTGTAATTACAATATATTATTTAACGGCATAAAAAGTAAAAATTAGTAGCAATTGAAGTTAAAGAATAAAGTGGGTTTATTTTATACTCCTGACAAATATTTCATCATTGTGCTTTTCTTCAATTACAGGAGCACTATAATTATTAATTAATTCATCATTAAATGTATCTAGTTTCTTAAGGTTCTCTTTAATTTTTCTGACTCTGAATATATGCATGTTTCTATACAATTCATTATTTTTAGCATCTGTTGATATTTTATTTTTATAATCGCTGATTTTTACATATTTATTATTATTTTCAAATTTTGTTTTATTAGTATTTTGAGGATATACAAAAGAATTATAATATTTATTTATAAAAATAATTGTTCTTTTTGATAATGTATTTAAATAAGTAAAACCAATTTTTGCTTCCGTTGGAAAATTCTTAATCAAAGATTTCAAAGAAGCAACAAATTGTTTAAAGTTGATGTTTGTTAATATTACTCGTGTTTTTTTGCTATAATTATAATAAATGTTACTGTATGTATTAAGATCTAAAAGAATATTTTTAATTGAGAGCAATTTGCTTTTAATATTTTTAAAATTATTCCTGTTTTGACTGTTGATTATAAATATAATATAATTTTTGAAATTTTTAATATAATTATATAAAGTATAAAATAATTTTATGTTTGCATTTTTGTCTATAATTCTGCTTGTTTTTTTATTTTTTTTATAGGTATAATAAGGATTGTATAAGTTATCTATATTTATATTATTACAAATAAAAGTAGAATCTATATTTATAGAGGCGCCATTTATAATCTTTAAATTTTTATCTATATTGTTTATATTGTTTATATTATTTATTTTTATATTCTCTTTATAAGTAGTTTCTGTTCTGTGTGGCAATTCATTTTTTTGAGTTTCTATTTTATTTTTAATATTCTTATCTTTGCCCTTTTGCTTTTTGTTTGTAATATCCTCTATTAATACAGTATTTTCAAAAAAATTTGGCTTAACAGGTAATAACTCATTAGTTAATACTCCAAAAAGCGATAATATTCCTTTATTATTTGATTTAAATTTTATTTCTTTTTTTTGCGTTGTCTTGATTATAATCTGAGAATAAAAAAAGGATTTTTTTATTTTTATTGAAGATATTTCCTTATAGGGTAATGTAATTTTTTTGAATGGTGTTTTATAATACAGATTTTTTTCTGTTATAATTATAGAAGAAGGTAAATAATTAATAATTTTATCAAATCTACTCTGTATTTTAAGCAAAGTGCTCTCTCTGTTATATGCATCAGTAAGGGTGTCTGTGTTCATATTATCATTCATTAACAATTTAATTATTCTATTTTCTATTTGATTGATCTTTATTTCTAATTATTATTTAATTAACCTTATTATTTAAACAAATATTTAATAATTACTATTAAGTACGATGATATTAAAATTCTTAAAGATTGTACTTTTCATTATAATTATATAGAATTAAAGTAAATTATACTATTTTATAACTATTATAAAGATTATCAATATCAATGTTGGATGTATATAATATTTATATATTTTTATTATTGAATATATATCAATCAAATATTTATTTGATTTTTAGTTATTTATCAATAATGTGATAATATGAAGATATTGCAGCTAGATGTTAATAGTATAGAATTTCAGCCAATTGCTCCAGAACTTAATACCTACGAAAGGATTCAGGAATCAGAAAAGGAGAATCATATAATCAAAGATGCATTAGTTTTGATGGTGAGCATCGAAAAAGAAGATACAGAAAAAATAGGCAGCCTTGCAATTAAGGAAGCAATCGAATCTGCATTAAATCTCGGTAGAAAGAATATTGTTTTATATCCATTTGCACATCTAAGCAATAATCTTGAAGATCCGGATAGAGCTATGAAGATCATGCATTATCTATTTAATGAAGCAAAGAAGTCAAATCTTAATATAATAAACGCTCCATTCGGTTGGAATAAATCATTAAAGATTGATATAAAAGGGCATCCACTTGCTGAAACGCTTAGAAATTATAGCAAGGAAGGAGAGGAGGAGAGTGGCGAAACAAAAAGAGTAAAGAATATAACAGAAGTTAAGAAAAAATTAGAGAGGGAGAGAAGGATAGACCTATCTATTGTTAAAAAAAGTGAATTTGTAGGATTGCCAGATACTGACCATAGAACAATTGGAGAAAGGCTTGATTTGTTTAGTTTTCAAGGAGTTTCACCTGCTATGGTATATTGGCATCCTAATGGTTGGATTATTTTTAATGCACTTAAGCGTTTCATTCAAGAAAAGTTAAAAGAATATGGGTATAAAGAGATATCAACACCTGCGATAGCCAATATTGCATTATGGCATGTTAGTGGCCATATTGATCATTATATAGATAATATGTTTATAATAAAGGAGGAAAAAGAGGATTTAGGTATTAAGCCTATGAATTGCCCATCAACAATATTGATATACAAATCAAGAAAATGGAGTTATAAAGAACTGCCTCTTAGATTGTCAATATTTGATAGAATATATAGAAAGGAGGTCAGCGGAGCACTAAGCGGTCTATTTAGAGTTCAAGAATTGACACAAGACGATGCACACATATTCCTTGCTAATGAAGATGTGATAAAAGAGATTACTTCATTATTAAAGCTTTTTAAGGAGGTCTATAGCAAGTTTGGTTTTGAATATAAAGTTAAGCTTTCTACAATGCCTGATAGTCATTTGGGTGATGAAGACTTGTGGAATAATGCAATTAACGCATTGAAGGAGGCGCTTGCAGCAAATAATCTCAAGTATGAAGTAAAAGAGAAAGAAGGTGCATTTTACGGTCCAAAGATTGATTTTGATATTAAAGATTCTATGAATAGAGAATGGCAGTGTGGAACAATACAGCTTGATTATCAGCTTCCACAGAGATTTAATATTACATATACAGGAAGTGATGGAAAGGAGTATACTCCTGTAATAGTGCATAGAGCCATTTATGGTACATTTGAAAGATTCATTGGTATATTAATAGAGCATTATAAAGGCAAATTCCCGACCTGGCTTGCACCAACGCAAGTTAGAATCATAACAATATCTGAACAGGCAAATAATTATGCAGAAGAATTATATAAGAAAATAGATGGTAAAGGTATAAGGGTAGAACTCGATATAAGTGACAAAACCCTTGAATATAAAATTAGAGATGCGCAATTGCATTCAGTTCCTTATATGATTATAGTAGGTAAAAAAGAAGCAGAGGCAAAAACAATTTCAATAAGAACTCTATTAGGAAAGCAGAAAAATGGTGCAAATACAGATGAATTCATCGATTCATTAAAACACGAAATAGAAGATAGGAGCAATACTTATTTTATAAATTAAATAAATTAAAATAATTTTCTTTTTCCATTCTTTAAATATTTATAATAGCATTCTATTTTTTATATTTTTATATTTTAAAAATGTCAACTTTTATTTGACATTTCAACAATTATTAATAAAAAACGAAAAATATTTAAATATTTTGTTGCTATATAATATTATATGATGGGAAAGATAGTAATCAATACAACAGAGAAGCCTTCAACTGCAAAGCTCAATGAACTCATAAAATGGTTCTGTGTAGAGTTAGGTTTCTTAGATTACAACAGTAAAGAAGATGAAGAAAATATAGATATTAATATTTTAAAAGAATTTATACTTGCAGCTTATAACAATGAGGATGGTATAACAAGCTTAAAGTTAAAAGAAAAGTTAAAATATCCATTGGCACGAAGCACATTGATTTATCATCTAAATAAAATTATTGAATCGGGATTAATAGTAAAGAAAGGAAGAAAATATTATCTGCGCGGCAGAGCAATGTCAAAGGCTGTTGAAGAATTGGAATACGATCTTGAAAGGGAATTTAGTAAAATGATTGATACTGCAAGAGAGCTTGATAATTTGATGCTTAAAAGTCAAAGGCTAAAAGTCAAAAATCAAAAATAAGATTAGGTAGGTTGTATGAGTGATAATAAGGATGATAATAAAGAGAATAATAAAAATAATAAAAATACAAAATCATTAGATACAGAAGTAAAAAAAGATGAGCCTAAGGAGAAGACAGAACCACAGGAGAATGCAAATAAAGAAATATCTGAATGTAAAGAGCGTCTGCTTAGGCTTGCCGCAGAGTTTGATAATTATAAAAAAAGAGTTAGAATAGAGATTGACAGTTCAAAGCAGAATGGAAAGGCGGAATTTATAAAAGAATTACTTCCAATTATTGATGAATTTGAACTTGCACTCATTGCTACAAAAAAAAGTAGTGATGAAAATATAACAAAAGGAATAGAATTATTATATTCCAATTTTATTGGTATGCTTAAGAAAGAAGGCCTACAAGAAGTACCCTCTGATGGCGTATATGATCCATATAGACACGAAATAATATTGCTTCAAGAAGATAATTCAAAACCCGATGGCACAATTCTCGAAGTGACAAAGAAAGGATATATATTTAATGGAATATTATTAAGAGCAGCATCAGTGATTGTTTCAAAAAACAACAACAATAACAATAAAGATACTAATAATATAAGCAAAGATAAAGACAGCAACAAAGAAACTAAAAATTAATTATTAATTTATTATTAATTTAATTAATATTATTTATTTTTATGTGTTTATGATTTAGTGTTTAAGTTTTGTTAAATATTTCATTTATTATTATTTCAATAATTTAAAATAAAAATAATATTTAAATAAAAAATAAAAAAATAAAATAAAAAATAAAAAAGAGTGATTGTATGAAAATAATTGGTATAGATTTAGGTACATCAAATTCAGCTGCTGCGGTATTAGAAGGTGGGAGACCAACAATAATACCAAGCAGTGAAGGTATTACGTTATATGGAAAAGCTTTTCCGAGTTATGTTGCAATAACTAAAGATGGACAGAGGCTTGTAGGAGAACCAGCAAGGAGACAGGCAGTTGCAAATCCAGAAGGTACAGTAACTGCATTCAAAAGAAAGATGGGCACTGATTACAAATATAATATTTATGGAAAGGAATACACACCTCAAGAGTTATCTGCTATGCTATTACAAAAGATTAAAAAGGATGCAGAAGCGTTCCTCGGAGAAGAAGTAAAGAAAGCAGTTATTACAGTGCCCGCATATTTTGATGATAATCAAAGACAGGCGACAAAAGATGCAGGTGAGATTGCTGGTTTAGAAGTGGTCAGATTAGTAAATGAGCCTACAGCAGCAGCGCTTGCTTACGGGCTCGATAAATCCGAGAAAGAGATGAAAATATTAGTGTATGATTTTGGTGGAGGAACTCTTGATGTTACAATCATGGAATTTGGAAAGGGTGTTTTTGAAGTAAAAGCAACAAGCGGAGATACACAGCTTGGAGGCACGGATATGGATAGAGTAATTGTGGACTTCTTAGTCAATGAGATTAAAACAAAAAATAACATAGATATAACAAAAGATATTCAAGCAATGCAGAGGTTGAAGGAGGCTGCAGAAAAAGCTAAAATTGAATTGTCAACAACTTTGACAACAGAGATTAATCTTCCATTCCTTTCAAAAGATGCATCTAACAATCCTTTTAACTTTACATATACATTGACGAGGGCAAAGCTTGAAAGTTTGGTGTTGCCTATAATAGAGAGGACTGCACATCCTGTATCTCAAGCACTCAAAGATGCAAAGCTTGATGCAGCTGATCTTGATAAAATAATATTAGTTGGAGGGCCGACAAGAATGCCTATTGTGCAGAGGTATGTTGAGCAGCTGTTCGGTAAGAAGGTAGAGAGGGGCGTTGATCCAATGGAATGCGTTGCGCTTGGTGCAGCAATACAGGGAGGAGTGCTAACTGGAGAAGTCAAAGATATATTGCTACTGGATGTTACTCCATTGTCATTAGGAATTGAAACATTAGGTGGCATTACAACAAAATTAATAGACAGAAATACAACTATACCTGTTAAGAAATCAGAAATATTTACTACTGCGGCAGACTTCCAGACTGATGTTGAAATACATGTTGTTCAAGGAGAGCGTGCAATGGCAAAGGATAATGTTGATTTAGGTAGATTTACACTTAAAGGGATACCACCCGCAAGAAGAGGCGTTCCCCAGATTGAAGTAACTTTTGATATTGATTCCAACGGTATACTCCATGTCACTGCAAAAGATAAAGCAACGGGTAAGGCGCAGAGTATGGATATAGTAGCGCCACACAAAATGAAGAAGGAGGATATCGAAAAGAAGGTAAATGAATCTAAAGAGTATGAAGAGCAAGATAGGATTTTAAGGGAGCACGTTGAATTAAAGAATACAGCAGAGTCAATAATTTATACAACAGACAAAACTCTTGAAGATTATAAAGATAAGATACCAAAAGAAGTTGCAGATAAAATAAATAATGCAAAGAATGAACTGCAAGATGCAGTTAATAAAGAGGATTATGACAAAATAAAAGAAAAGATGGATGCATTGAAGAATGCGCTTGAAGATGTTGGTGCTAGTATGTATAAGAATGAAGGGCCTACAGCAGGTCCTGGCCCTAACGGCTCTGCTGAAGGCCAAGGGCCAAACAATGAAGGAGACAGCAGTGCAACAGACGCCGATTTTAAAGTGAAGAAATGAAGAGAATATAAAAACATAATATAATAATTGGAAAATTAAGTAGAAAAATACAAAATACAAAATATAAAATATAAAATATAAAAAGCAAAAATAGGAAAATAAATTTATTAATAAAAATAATAGAACTAGGAATTTAGATGGCAGATGAATATAAAGATTACTATAAAATTCTAGGTGTTAAAAGAGATGCATCTATAGATGAGATTAAAAGAAAGTATAGAGAGCTTGCATTAAAATATCATCCCGATAGAAACAAAGACAAGGATTCAGAAGAAAAATTTAAAGAGATAAATGAAGCATATGCAGTATTAAGCGATCCTGAAAAGCGCAAAAATTATGATATGTTTGGGCCAGAAGGATTTAATCAGAGATTCAGCAAGGAAGATATATTTAGAGGATTTGATATCAATGATATATTTAATGATCTTGGATTTAATTTTGATTTAGGTTCAAATGATATTTTTGATTTGTTTGGATTTGGGCAGAGCAATAGGGGCAATCAGTCAAGAAATATGGATGTAGGTGATGATTTATTAACATCAGTTGATGTTAGCTTAGAAGAAGCAGCAAAAGGAACTGAGAAAGAGCTCTCTGTAAGGCATGTGGCTAAATGTGATAGGTGCAATGGCACAGGTGCGGAGCCAGGATCTAAAATAATAACTTGTGATAAATGTAATGGAACGGGCCAGATAAGATCAACTAGAAGGACTCCTTTTGGTATCATGCAGACAATTACAGTATGCCCTAAATGTAGAGGTAGTGGAGTAACATTTGAAAAACCTTGTAAAGTTTGCAATGGTACAGGACGAATCTCTAAAACAGATAAGATATCTGTCAAAATACCTAAAGGTGTAGACACTGGAACCAGACTGCGTGTAAAAGGAATGGGTGATTATGGTAAAGATAGGGTTGGGGATTTATACGTTGATATAAATGTATTAAAGAACAGAATATTCAAAAGAGAAAATGATGACCTTTATATAGATGTTCATATTCCGTTCTATACAGCAATACTTGGCGGGGATATTGAAGTTGATACTCTGGATGGAAAAGAAACAGTATCTGTAAAAGCAGGCACGCAGACTGGCGATACATTAGTATTAAAAAATAAAGGAATGCCTCATTTCAATAGTAATTATATTGGAAATGAAATTGTTAAATTTATCGTTGATATGCCAAAACACCTGTCAAATGAGCAGAGAGCGCTTATTGAGAAGTTTAGAGAGCTTGATTCTGGGAAGAAAAAAGGACTCTTCGGGTTTGTACTATAATTTCAAATTTTAAAATTTTAATTTTAATCTTTTCATTTTTTATCTATTACTTTAATCATTTTAATCTTATTGTATCTAAGTTCATTGGTGCTCTGGAATCAATGTGGAAGATGCGGTTTATTGAATGTGCTAAATCTTCACAACTTTGCTCTTCTCCATGCATTGTAAATACTTCTCTTGGTCTTGGTTTAAGGTCTTGTATGAAATTCAAAAGCTGCTTTCTATCACTATGGCCTGAAAATCCTTCAACAGTCTTTACCTTTATATTTATTTTCAAAGGAACAAGGTGATCATCTTCATCAGGCAATGCAATTTCACTTAATCCATTTTGGATCCTCCTTCCTAATGAATTTGAACTGTTATAACCAACAAATATAAGACTATTCTTCTCATCTTCAGCCATATTCCTGAAATAATCCAAGCTTGCACCTCCATTAAGCATTCCACCACTTGCTAGTATTACTGCAGGCCCTTTTTCAAATATCTGCTCACGCTCTCCTTTTACAACTTCAAATATTTCACTTTCAAAAGGCGATCTATTGCTCAAAATTCTATTTGTTATATTTTCTTTTAAATATTCTGGATATGCAGTATGTATTGCGCTTGCCTCTAATATCATTCCATCTAAATATATAGGTGCATCTAATTTGTTTTTATCATTGCCAAAGAAGCTTTCCAAAACAAACATTATCTCCTGGCTTCTTCCAACCGCAAACAATGGTATAAGCACCTTTCCATTATTTTTTATTGTTTCTTTTATTGTATTAATGAGCTCTTCTTCTGCGTTGTGCCTATTTGGTGTATTACTATTAGCCGCACCATATGTGCTCTCTATGAACAAAGCATCAATTCTAGGATATTTTGTGACAGCAGGGTTAAATAAGCGTGTGAATCCATATTTCATATCTCCTGTATGGACTAAATTGTACATCCCTTCTCCTATATGCAAATGTACAGTTGCACTTCCTAATATATGCCCTGCATTGTGATAAGTTAATTTTATCTCGTTTGTTATATTTGTAACTTCATTATATTCTCTTGTTATAGTATGCATCAGCATTTTTCTTACATCTTTTTCGTCATATAATAAGGTTCCTCCACTTTTCTGTACCAACTTTATATAATCATTGAGAAGCAATCCTGCAAGGTCCTTTGTTGGTGGTGTGCAGTATACAGGTCCTTCATATCCATATTTAAATAGATAAGGCACAAATCCAATATGATCCATATGTGCGTGTGTCAATACCACAGCATCAATATCATTTATTGATATATTAGCACTATCAAGATAAGGGAAAGCTTTATTTTCATTAGAATTTGAGTTAGCATCAACACCTTTAACAGAAGGTTCTGGGCTTAATCCGCAATCTATAATAATTTTAGAATGTGGTGTTTCTAATAATAGACTGCTTCTCCCTACTTCTTGAAAACCACCTAAAGCTGTTGCTTTCAACCACTCACTTTTTACCAGTACTTTATTTATATTCTTTCCAACACCAAGCAGAAACTTCTTCCTAAAAGCACTTTCATTGAAATATAACTGTCTTATACTAGGTATTATTGTACTTTCGATTGTAGGTGTTCTCAATACTTTAGGCAGCCAGCTTGTCTGCAATATTATTGCTTTTAAATTAGCTCCTTCCTTCCCTATAACTAATCCTGGTTTTATTGCATCTATATATACTTCACTAAATTCAGGAACAAATCTTATATTACTAATTCCAGCATCAGCAGGCACAATCTTTTCGATAATAGCTCTTGCTTTTTCAGGATCCATTAATGAATTTGGATCACTTCTTATGATAATTTTCTTTTTTATTGAAACAGCAACATTTCTTATTATAGAATTGTCTTCATATACAGGTTTAACATCTTTGACATACATTACTATATCAGGTCCTTCAAATTCTGACTTTGTAACTTCAACGTTTGAAGGCAACATTGACAATATCTTATCAAATAACTCCTCCTGCTCTTGCTTACTTCTATCTTTTTTATTATTTTCTGCCAAAAAATCACTCTGTGTTAATAGTTTGTTTTTTGTTAATAATGTAAATATAATATTTTCTTCTTTTAATCAAAGTTCATAACTAATTTATTAATAATTAATAAACTACTCTCTAATCTACAATAATAGTAATATTATAATAAAAGAAATTTTTGAATAAATTTAAACAAAAAAATAAAATAAAATTTAATTCTTTTGAAGATTTTGTATTATTATTTTGAACTTAATAACTTTTCAATATCCTTTCCAGTATACTCTGTGTAGCCTGCTTTTGTTATAGTCGCAATAATCATACCATCTCCTGTTGCTGAATCCCTCTTCATTGCTATTGATAATGCCTTTGCAGCTAATTTCATTGCTTCTTTTGTTGTTATACTCTTTTCATAATGGTCCTCTAAGTAGCCCAAAGCTAATGACTCTCCACTTCCAATAGAAGCAAATTTTGATTCCTGTGTATAACCTCCAACAGGATCCATGGAGAACAACTGATTTTCGGAATCATCAATACCACCAATAAGTAATCCTACAAAGAATGGATACATCCTATTCTCTTGAAGTAGAGTTGCTAACATCGAAGTTGCGGATTTTGGTGATAATGGTTTATTTTCATTCATTTTATAAATTTCATTCTGCGCTTTAAGTATACGGATAAGCTCCTGAGCATCACCTAATCCTCCAGCTATAGTCATAGCCAGATTATTATCAATCTTCCAAACTTTTCTTGTTTCAGAGCTAGCTATAAATGTGCCCTCTGTTGCCCTCTTATCTGCCGCCATTACAACTCCATCTGAGCATACGATTCCTATAGTTGTTGTACCTTTTAATAATTTTTCATAATCTTCTTTCTTATATTGCATTATTTCACCCAAAAATATTAGAAACAAAATAAAAGAAGAAAAATAAAATAAGATATAATTTATTAAATACATATTTATATAAAGCTTTTGCAATTATTTTTTATGATATTTTTATTATT
Organism: Candidatus Micrarchaeia archaeon; assembly: GCA_049967795.1. Classification (GTDB taxonomy): domain Archaea; phylum Micrarchaeota; class Micrarchaeia; order Micrarchaeales; family Micrarchaeaceae; genus JAJZYD01. Next base: position 22,600 of record JBMFSA010000002.1, read on the forward strand.
TTGATTTATTAATCTCTTTTATTATTTTATTTTTATTGTATAATTATTGGTTTATTATTATCTACAAGCTCTCCATAAGCAAATGTTCTATATACTTTCGTTATCTTAACTTTATACATATTGCCTATTCTTGTTTTTGCATTTTTTATAAATACTACAAGATTTCCTATTCTACCTATGCCTTCATCTCTAACGCCTTTTGCATCTACTCTTATGTCATAAGTCGCCCCAATTTCTACTTCTTCTACCATTTATACCACCTTTTAAATTATAATATCAACTCAAACCCTAAATAAACATAAAACAAACAAAAAAATAAAATTAATATTAAATTTATTAAAAAATATATTAAAAATCTTTTAATAATAATTAATTTCTTTTACATATTAATTTTTTAAGATATATTTAAAAATGTGTTTGCTGATTTAAGATTTGTTAGATATTTAACGTATTAAGCTTTAAAATAATTTAAATGTTGTGCTATCTTCCGAGAGTAAATTTTTATTTTTTTGCATTATATTTTGCTGTTTTTTTGCTTTATTTTTCTAATTTTTATTTTTTTTATTTTCTGTAAAATATTTTGGTGAGATAATTAAATAAAGAATAAATAAGCAGATAATAGTTAATATTAACATTATAATAAATGCAATTCCTTTATAACTATCAATATGTTGCTGTTGTTGGATTGCAGCAAGCTTTGCATCATTTAATAATAACAAAGCATTTGATAAATTTTTTAATGTTTGATTATTTGCATGGCTTATAAATTTATAAGCACTGCTTAGGTTCGGATAAAATATCAAATATGCACTATTATTTACTTTATTAATTATATCAATAACTTCTTTTCTCTGAATTAAAAATGTTGTATTTGATAATACTGAAGATTTATTTGTTGAATTTATCTGCACAGTTTGGGTTAAATTAGTTATTTGATAGTTTGAGGTATTTGCTGCGGTTAAAATGTTTATTGAATATATAATGAAAAGAAAAATAAAAATAAAAAAAGGTAAATTATTCTTTACCTCTCTCTTAAGATGCATAGAGCCACTTATAGATTTACATCAATGTTTAAACGCTCTTTTAATTCTCTATATCTATTTCTTATTGTTACTTCTGTGACTCCTGCAACATCTGCAACCTCCTTCTGTGTTCTGCGCTCTCCTGTTAATGCACTTGCTATATACACTGCTGCGGCACTCACCCCTGTTGGACTTCTTCCTGATACAAGCCCTTTTTTCATCGCTTCTTTTAGGATTGCATAAGACTTCTCTTGTGCTTCTCCACTAAGCTTCAACGCATTTATATATCTTGATACATAGCTTTGCGGATCTGTTAATGGTATCTTCAAATCAAGCTCATGGCTTATTACTCTATAAGCCCTTCCTATTTCTTTCTTTGGTGTATTTGATATATTTGCAATTTCATCTAATGTTCTAGGTGTTCCTGCCGCTCTGCATGCTGCATATATAACAGCTTGCACTACTGTCTCTATTGGCCTTCCTCTTATAAGGTTGCTCTGGACACATTTCCTATATAGAAGTGCTGCACTCTCTCTTATATTATCAGGTAAGCCTAGATAACTTGCAACTCTATTGAGTTCTGGTAATGCTATTAAATAGTTTCTTTCACTTGAACTTGCAATGCTTGCCCTCTTGTGCCACTTTCTCATTCTATATAACTGTGCTTGTCTTTTTGAGGGTATTTTAACTCCTCTAATATCTTTATTATATAAATCAATCTCTGTAACTAGACCTTTATTTGATTTTGCATATTTCATTGGTGCCCCTGTTCTTGCTTTTGCATTCTTTTGATCTGTATCAAAAGCTCTCCATTCAGGACCCGTATCTGTCATATTTTCCTCTATTATAAGACCACATGAGTTGCAAACAAGCTCTCCACGTTCGCTATCATATATAATATTTGTGCTGCCACAACTTGGACACACTCTTACCTTTGTATCTATCTTTTCTTCATAATGTGGCTGATATGGAGCTTGTGGTTGATTTTGTTCATTAATGTGGTGTTGTGTTTCATTAGGATTAATTGTTTCAACATTTATTTTTTTATCTGTTAAAACAATTTTCTTAATAGGTTGTTCTTCTGCTTTTTCTACAAGTTCTTTTTTATCTTTTACTATCTTCTTTTTTACATTTGATTTTGCTTTTGCCTTTGCTTTTTTATTTGCCATAATATCACTCAATATTATTTATTTTTATCATTATTTCTTCTGACAAACATCATACAATCAATAAGAGTTAAATTGTGTGTAATCATACAAAAATCTTTTAAATCTTTCTAAAAATAGCTAATATTATAGTAAACAATAAGATATTTAAACCTTTCGGTTAAGTTTTGTTTATCATATCTGTTAAGTTTTCTAATGAGTTTTAGATATAAATATAAGATATCTAAATAAGTAATATAAAGTTATAATAAATATTATAATATAATAAGAACAATAAATAAGCAAAATATAAATAAAAATAAATAATATAAACAGCTAAAACAAAATAGCTAAAATAAATAAAATTATTTCAATTAATTTCATTAATTATTTTATATAATGATTATATTGTGGTTATATGATATTATATAATACCTTAGGAAATAAAAAAGAAATTTTTAAACCTATTCATGATAAAAGTGTTGGTTTATATACTTGTGGTCCAACCGCATATTTTTATGCGCATATAGGTAATATGAAGGCGTATATTGATGAAGACTTATTAAAAAGGACGCTACTGTATAATGGTTATAAGGTAAAGCACGTTATGAATGTTACTGATGTTGGTCATCTAAAAAGCGATCAAGAAAGTGGTGAAGATAAGGTAAGAGCAGAAGCAATGGCAGAACATAAAACTATGAGGGAAATTGTAGACTTCTATTCAAATCTATTTTTCTCCGATCTTAAAAAGTTGAATATAATTATGCCTGATATTATAATGAGAGCTTCTGATGCGATTGAAGATATATTGAAATTGATTGACATTCTTGATAAAAAAGGTTATTTATATAAAACAAAAGAAGGTATTTACTTCGATACCTCAAAATTTAAAAATTACGGTGCACTTATAGGTATGTCATTTGAACAACTTAATAAACAGCTAAAGGCAGGCGCAAGAGTTGAACGTTCAACAGAGCTTAAAAATATAACTGATTTTGCAGTATGGCGATTTGCACCAGAAGATGAAAAAGAGATGGTATGGGAGTCTAGATTTGGAAGAGGATTTCCTGGATGGCACATAGAGTGCAGTGCAATAAGTATGAAAAATCTTGGTGAACATTTTGACATTCATTGCGGTGGTATAGATCATATTCCTATCCATCATACAAATGAAATTGCACAATCCGAAGCAGCAACTGATAAAAAATTTGTCAACTATTGGTTTCATGTTGGCTTCTTAACAGTTAATGGTAGCAAAATGGCTAAATCTTTGAAGAATATTTATACACTTGCGGATCTTGAAAAAAAAGGCTATTCTCCTTTAGCATATAGATTTTTTATAATATCAGGAAATTATCGTGAAGAGATGAATTTCACTTTTGAAGCACTCAATAATGCAAAGAATACTTTAGAAAATATATACGTTTTTATAAATAAACTTTCAACATTAAGTAATGCAGCTACTAACAATGATTCAAAGAAGTTTTTAGAAAATGCAGATACATTAAAAAATGAATTTTTTGATCATGTAAATAATAATCTTGATATGCCAAATGCACTTTCTACAATGTTCAAGCTTATAAAAGAAGTTAATACTAGAAAGGCGGAAGGAAAGCTAGATATAAAAGAAGCGAAGCATATATTAAAAATAATGCTTGAGTTTGATAAGATTATTGGAATCAATATGGATAATTATATTATAAAAGAAGAATTAAGCAATGAAGTAAGCGAGCTTATCAGAGAGCGTGATGAATCGAGAGCAAAAAAAGACTTTAAACGTGCTGATGAAATAAGAAATATTCTTAATACAAAATATAATATAATTGTTGAAGATACAAAAGAAGGCACTGTTTGGCACAAAAAATTCAATTAATTATACCTTTTTTCTTTCTTGATTCTTGTGCCTCAACAGATTGGCGTGCAATAGCAAAATTACAGCTGTTATGTGTAGAGCACCATTTTTGGCATTTTTCGGCAAGTTTTTTATCTGTATAATTAAGCTTACAAATTTCACAAAAATATGTATTTTTTTCAGCGTTGTATCCAACCATTTTTACACCTACAAAATTATTTTATATTAATATAATATATAATAATAAGCAATGTATTATAATTTTTAAAATATTCAAAAGTAAGTATTTAAAACCTACCTTTTATAATATGATTATATAGGTTATATAAATGAATTATACATCATATAAAAAATTAATAAATTATTTGTATAATGGAAAATTTAATGCTACTCTAATTATTATTTATACTATTATTTTATTTGCTGTAAGCCCTCTTTTTAATATTAATTGATTTGCACTTGGAGATTTTTCTCTTAGTGTAATAAATTATTATCATACTATTATGATAATATTTTTATTGTTACTCATGATTGTTGCTTGTGAAATATTAAATATTTCTATAAAAATAAAGAAAATAATAAATGCAAGCACTATACCTTTACTTATTATAACTCTTATTGGACTTATAACTTTTAGTCCCACTCAAGTTACTTTTATTAATTCATTTTTTCAAGCTTTTAGAGATTTTTATATTTTTGTATTAGGATTACTTTTTATTATTTATTTATTAATTTTTGGATTTATTGATTTTAAAGATGAAAAAAATTTAACTGGAATGTGGTCTGCATATATTCTTCTTATTGTTTCTGCTATTTCCACTTTAATTGCTGGAATATTCGGCATTGTGGCTGCAGGTGGAATTTATATCGGCTATAATTCAATATCTATAATAAATGTTAATAGTTATATAAATTCACTAAACGAAAATACGACTTCTTTTATTAATAATGTTGTAACTTCGCATTCACATCAAATGTTGCCTGCTATAATGGCAAGTATTGTTGCGCTCACAGCGTTGTTTCTTAAATATGATCAACTAAATAAAAAGCTAAGGATGATAATAAATTTGGGAATGATTATTTCTATTTTCGGTGTAATTGCAATGAGTTATATTTATTATATTTCTTCATTTGGAACTTATTCTATACCTGCTCTTTTTACTTCTGGTATTGGTAATATGAATGGACTTGCACTTGATGATATGCTCACTGGTCTTATTGGTATTGGTGCACTTATAACAATAATTGGCTTATTTCAAAGTATGAAAAAAGAATATGGTAAAAATATTATTGTATTGAGTATATTTATAACATGGATTATGGTTATGATAGCTTTAGTAGGTATGGGGTACTTTATAGAATTTAATGAGACTTATTTTGGTGCGGGATCGCCAGGTATACCTCCAAATGGCGGGCCCGGTTATTTGCATGATCTGGCGTTTATTGATGCGCATTTAATGTACGCATTTTTCTTAGCTCCTTTTATTTCACTTGCACTTCTTGTATTTTTGATATTTTCAAATAAAAAGAGCAATAAACTAATTGGTATTTTCTCAATAGCTGGAAATATATTGTCTGTTATTGGACTTTTTATATATGTTGAGCTTTTATCATGGTCAATATTAGCGAGTGGAATAATATTAATTTTATTTTCCTTATTTTTGATAATATATTATATTAACAAGACTATTAATTAATATTATTTTATTGATGAAAAAATAAATAATAAAAAGGTTATTGCTAAGTAAAATGAAGATATCTTAAAGATTCTCCAAGCCCATTTAATAGAAGGATTAAAAAAAGCACTATACAAAATACGACAAAAATAATACTTAATAAAATAGATATTAACATAAATATTGATACAATATTTGAGAAATAAAAAAATAAAAATGTAAAACAAGGTAGAAAAGCACTTGATATTATAATACATCTAACTGAGTGTTTTTTAGATAATATAATAGGTAGCATAGGTATCTTTGCTCTTTTATAATCTTTACTATATTTTATTGCCAAGCTCCAAATATGTGAAGGAGTCCATGCAATTATTAATCCTGCCATCATTAATGGTATAAGAATATGATTTATTCCAAGAAGAGACGCCCATGCAGCCATAACTGGAGTCGCACCTGCAAGCGAACCTACTATTACATTTAGTGGTGTTTTTCGTTTTAATAAAATACTATATACAAAATTATTTATAAAAAAGCCAAATAATATCCAAATAATAAAGTAAATATTAATAAATATACCTATAACAATACTCAAAATAAAAAAAATAATTGCTATTATAATAACTTTTTTCTTAGTTAATGCCTTGCTAGGTAATGGTCTATTCATTGTTCTAAACATTAATTTATCTACATTTATATCAGATAAGCTTGTAAAATAATTTGATGATATTATTATTAAAGATAAAGATAACAAAGCCAGCAGAAATGGTGTAAACGGTGCTGTATTTGCATATAAAAAATAAGCAACTAATCCTGAAGTAAAAGCTGTAAAAAGTAAAAGGCTTGTAAGAGGCAGTTTTGCATTTTCAATATAAAATTTAATTTTGCTTAAATACATAAATATAAATAAAATATTAAACTTTAAAAAATATATGTTAACATTTAAAATAAGCCCGGAGAGGGGATTGAACCCTCGACCTCCTGTTTTCCTGTTCTTTTAAAAGCTTCTCTTACAAGACAGGCGCTCTGCCACTGAGCTACCCGGGCAATTTAATTAATAATAAATAAATATTATATAATTTATATTGTTATTGTTATTTTAATTAATTATTATATTTTATTTACTTTTATATATTTTTATCTTTTGCAAATAATATATTTATAAATTTTTTGTTTTAGCTATTTTTCTTAATTATTGTTATCATTACCTTTTTTACTTTTATAATTTTCATTAATTATTCTTTTATAAAAATTTCTAGGTAATTAATTATCGGATTTATTATTAAGCCAAATATTTTTGAAGTTTTGCTTATTTTGTTTAAGAAATCTAGGTTTGTTCTTGTAACACTTTTTGTTAATACAAGAATTGGTGGATAAATAATAAATGCTACAAGCATGTTTGTTAATATTGTAATTTTTGAATAATTAAATATAGTTGAAGTTGCTATTAATATTAAAAATACAATTATAGAGGCAATAATTAATCTTATTAATTTACTCTGTTTGTGTATAATATTTAATTCGCGTTTTAGTGCATAAACATATATAATGACAAATATTAACGGAGCAACAATAAAAAGAGAATAAAGTGCACCTATTACTCCATATAATGGTACAAATAAAACAAGCATCACAAATTGTATTATTGTATAAATAATCTGGTATTTCATAAAGCTTTTTACATGATCATGGCTTAGTAATAGATTGCCACCATAGATGCCAATAACACTCATTAATATGCCTATAATCATTACTGAAGCATAAAAGGGAGCTTCGGTATAAGCTTTTGAAATTAGGATAAAAGTAATCGGATTAATTGCTGAAATCAGATATACTGAAATAGGAAGTAGAATCAAAAATGTATAATAAATACTACCATTGTATGTTCTGCTAATATTTTTATAATTTTTAGTGCTTTTATCAACTACTATTTTTGCATATGCCGATAATAAAATAAAAGATAATGCTTGTACTAAAATTTCTATAAATCTGGAAAGTTTGTATGCAGCACTATAATTTCCAATAAGTACTGGCGCTACAAAAACACCCAATAATAGAATAGAAAAATTTTGTACTCCTAAGAGTGCAATATTCGAAGTAAAAACAGGCATCGAGAATTTTGTCAAGTTTGAAATTTCCTTCTTCATTGGTTTAACTATTTTTATCTTCATCTTGACAAACAGATAAAATATATATACAAGTGCACCTGCTATCAAGCTTATTACAAATCCTATTAATGCACCAAAGATACCATATCCTAAAAGTATCAAACAGACTACTGCTATCAATTGTGTTAATGAATATGTTATATCACCCACAAATGCTTCTTTTATTTTTCCAAAAGAAGTTAATGCTGCTTTTGACAAATTAAAAAGAACAGTAAAGAATTGTATAATAGAGGCTATTATAAGAAAAATAGCAAGATTGGGATTATTATATACATATGTTGCTATAGGATTTGATAATATAATTCCAATTATCATAAATAAAAAAGATAATGAGAGTGCTAAAAAATAGCCATTGCTCAAAATTCTATTTATTTTTTTTACATCATTTTCTATTTGAGGTATAAATTTTCTGAATGCCGTACCTATTCCAAAATTACCTGCGGTTCCAATAAATGCAGCAAATGCAATTGCAATACTATAAATTCCAAAATCTATTGGTTGTAAATATCTTGTTAATATTATTAATAATATTAATGTTATAATGCTTGAAGTAATTTCACCTAATGAATATACTAAACCTCTTTTTGCAGTAGTTGCATGCATATCTATTAATTGTTCATTTTCTTTCTTATTCGCTTTATTTTTACTCTGCATCTTTTCACATTTTTATTTATTATTAGAGATTTTATGCCCTTACTATATAATCATCTATTTTACTTCTTAATTCCTCTTTTTTCTTTTTATGTTCATCTAAGAATTTGTTGATTCTTTCTGCCAAATCTTTTTTGTGTTCCCCTGCCAAGATTTTTCCTGTTCTCTCAGCTTCAAAAATAGCTTCAAGCTTTTTGTCATCCGGTTCAAATAAATATTTATAATATTGACACACCATACATTTCTCTGGATCTCCTCCATATTTCTTCTGTAGCTCTGCTGTTGCCTGTTGGCCGGTTATTGCTTTATTAATTTTCTTTATTACTTCTTCATGTGTATCTGTTAAATATATTGCATCATTTGGATTGCTTGATGACATCTTTGTTGAGCCGCTTAAGCCCGGTAAGAATTTTCCATGTATGATTGCGGGCTTATAATACCCAAGCTTTCCTATCACATCTCTTGCAACTCTAAAGTGTACATCTTGATCGATAGCTAATGGAATTAAACAAGGTATATTTCTGCCTTCTTCAACAGATTTAAGAAATGCAGGTACTGCCTGCATACTTGTATAAAAGATCCAACCTATATTTGTTTGATTATCCATACCGAAAGCATCTTTTATAGTTGAAAAAGTGATAGATTTTGCAACTCTACATGCTTGTTTATATAAAACAGAAGCATACTCTGTATCTAAGAATATTTTTGTTTTTTTTGGATCAAAACCTAATGAAATAATATCTAAAATATTATCATATGCTATCTTCCTAATTTCCTCTATATCTTTTATATTCTTTTTAGCAAGAAATTTTTCTTCATCTGGTATTTGTATATAAAGCTCTACATCGAATTTTTCTTGGAGCCATTTAGTTAATAAAAAAGGTATCAAGTGGCCTAAAGTCATACCTCCAGAAGGCGCGCGGCCTGTATAAAGATAAAATTTATTACCCTTATCATACTCATCAAGTAACCAATTAAGGTCACGATGTGCAAAAAATATACCCCTTCTAAGCATGTAATGAAGTTCGCCACCAGTATATGTTTTAATTCTTTCTAATAACTCTTCATTAATTTCTTTTATGCCAAATTTCTTTTCTAAAATAGTATAATCTATTTTTCCCTCTACTTCCCATGGCGTAACTCTAAACTCTTCCATTTAAATACCTAAATAATTAATTTATATTAATTTATATATCAAATCTAAATAATAGTAACATTTATTAATCTTATCTAATAAATACCCTTATAAATATTTTGTTTAAATATATATAATATAGAAATTAATTTTAAATTAATTTATAATATATTAATAAAATATTAAATAAAAATTTTAAGAGAAATAATTATGTAAATAATATACTTTTTTTAAGGTGTTTAAAAATGGGAAAATTTCCAATAGCAGACGCAGAAATTGCAAAAGTATGGATTTGTAAAAGATGTAAAGCTAGAAATAAGGCCGGCGCAAAACATTGCAGGAAATGTGGTTATCCATATTTAAGGCCAAAAAATAAAGAAACTAAGTCTAAGAAATAATAGTAAATAATAAATAATATGCAAAACTTTAATTTAATAACATTTATAAAAATAATTTGGTGAAAATATGGTTGAATTAAATCCAACAGAACAATTGGTTATAAATGCAATGAAGGAGCTTGGAGCAACAAAAGACACAACTATAAAAACAGCAGACGATATTATGAAGAAGTGCAACAGACCTAAGGGAATGATTAACAATGCGCTAACTTCACTTGTTCAGAAAGGAGTAATAAAAAGAGTTGCAAGAGAAAAAGCTTCTGGATATTATATTATCCAAAATGTATAAAATATATAAAATAATATATTGAGGTATAAAGAGTATATTTATAATTTTTATATAAAATTTAGAAATTTCATTTAACATATATAAGATAAATATACTCTTATACTTAAAAAGGTTGATTTTTTATGGAAGAGATTAATGAACCAGAGGAGTATGTTCAGTTTTTTGCAAAATATAAAGATTGGGTATCAATAAAAAAATATGGTATCTATAATGATACAAAACCAGAAGAAATTGCATTTGATCTTACCTTAATTAGGCGCACATTAGATAATAAAATCTATAAGCTGTTAGGTATAAATCTAGATATTTTAGATAAATTTGCTGATTCTGCAACTGCAGGAGGAAAAAAGAGTGCTTCATTACTTACAACTACTATAGAAAAATTTTTAAGCAACGAAGCAAAGAGTGCAATTGAAAATGCATGCGGCAATGATAAAAAATTGAAGCCGATAGCAGAAGCATATTTACTCAATAAACTAATAACAAATGCAGGATATGAAACGGCTATTGATCCAATAACTTTGTCAAAAATATATCCGTATTTGAAACTTCCGAAAGAAATAACAATGGCTTTAAAGAGGGGCAAGAAGAAAAAAGAAAATGAATAATTGAACATTTATTAATCTTTTTTGTTTCTTTTTCTTTTATGTGTTTTATTAATTCTATATTGATTCTTTTTTATTAAAAATAAAAATTAGAATATTCTCTATAAATAATAAATAAATTTTAAGATCAGATATGCATAAACAAGAAAAAGAAGAATTAAAAATAAAAAATAAAATAAAAAATAAAAAAGGAGTTTTAGCTTATTCCTATTTCTATCTGCACTGTATCAGGTACAGGGATTCTCATGACTTGCCTTAATGCTTGCTCATTTCCATCTATTATTATAAAGCGTTTATGAAATCTCATTTGCCATTTTTCAAATGTATGGCTTCCATCTGCTGCTGGTGTTTTTCTTGTTGTTTGTGTTATCTTTCTTGTAGGTAAAGGTATTGGTCCTTTGCATTTAACGTTCAAAGATGCTGCAATTGACTTTATCTGTTTTGCTATTTCGTCAACATCTTTTGGGTTTGTGCTTATTAATTTAATTCTGGCTAATGTCATTAAATCCCTCTTATTTATTATATTACTGCCTTGGTGTAACATCTATTACTACTCCTGCACCTATTGTTTCTCCCATATCTCTTATTGCAAATCTTCCTAATGGTTTGAAGTTACTGAACTTTTCTATTACAACAGGTTTTGTTGGCTTTAACTTTACTGTTGCCATATCTCCTGTCTTCAATGTTTGTGGGTTCTTTTCAATTACCTGGCCTGTTTTTGGATCTTTCTTTTCGAGGAAGTCTACAAATGTGCATGCTACTTGTGCAGTGTGTATATGGAATACTGGTGTATAACCTCTTGCTATTACATTCGGGTGCTTTAATATAACAATGTTTGCAGTAAATTCAGCTGCGACTGTTGGAGGATTGCTTACTGAACCAACTACATCTCCTCTTTTTACATCCTTCTTTTCTAATGCCTTTGCTGCAAATCCAATATTATCACCAGGCTCTGCCTTTTGCAATGGTTGGTGGTGCATTTCTATACTCTTAACTTCTGTCTTAACACCACTTGGCATAATAATTATTTGATCACCTGGTTTCAGGACACCAGTTTCAATTCTTCCTACAGGTATTGTTCCGAATCCTGGTACATTATCTACATCTTGGATAGGCATTCTTAATGGTTTGTCTGTGGGCTTTTGTGGAACTTTTAATGAATCTAATGCTTCTAATAAGGTCGGACCATTATACCATGGCATATTGCTTGATTTCTTTGCTACATTATCTCCAGCAAACGCTGAATATGGTATATATCCAATTATTGTTTCTTGTCTATAATTAAGAGTCTTAAGAAGATCTGCAAGTGCTTTCTTTGTTTCTTCATATTTTTCTTGTGAATAATTTACAGCATCCATTTTGTTAATTCCAATTATTACTTGTTCTATTCCAAGAACATTTGCAAGTATTGCGTGCTCTCTTGTTTGTGCTTGTATTCCTTCTTTAGCACTGCATACTAGTACTGCTGCATCTGATTGGCTAGCTCCTGTAATCATATTCTTTACAAAGTCTCTGTGGCCTGGAGCATCAATTATTGTAAAGTAATATTTTGGTGTTTGGAACTCTTTATGTGCAATATCAATAGTAATACCTCTTTCTCTCTCTTCCTTCAAGCTATCCATGACAAAAGCAAATTCGAATGTTGGCTTATTGAAAGTTGCAGCCATTTCCTTCATTCTTGCCATGTCTCTATCAGATATTGCTCCTGTTTCAAACAGAAGCCTTCCGACTGTTGTTGACTTTCCGTGGTCAACGTGTCCTATAAATATTAGGTTTAGGTGTGGTTTTTCTCCCATAGTATTCACTTTTTTGTTTTTAAATATAAAGTATAAAGATAATTATAAATAATAGTATTACTCTGTTGATATTTATCTATTTTGTAAGAGTAATATTATTAAAGCTTTTGTTTTATTTTCAATAACTGTAAAGCAAATATTAATAATTATTTTTTATCTCTGAAAAATTAATATAAAAATAATAAATAATTAAAATATATAAAATACTAATAATAAATTATATACAATAAATAAATTATATACAATAAATATAAATATTTTATTATTTTTTTAAAATAAAAAAATTAATATTAATTCTATCTTTTTATATCAATATTATTTATATTATTCTCATTTTTCCTATTTCTTTTATATGAACAATAATTATTTAAAGGGCAATCTGTGCATATTGGATCTTTCTTCTTACAATACATCTTTCCAAGCGCAACAAATTGTGCATGCATATCTTTATAAAGTTCAACATTCTTTTCTAAATTATCTTCAAAATATTTCCTTAAAACATCATAGTCAATATCTTCATTTATATTATAAAGCCTATTCATTATGCGTTTTGTATATGCATCAATCACGAAAATAGGCTTCTCAGCGGCATATAATATAATAGAATCTGCAGTTTCTCTTCCTATACCATTAAAACTCAAAAGTATGTTTCTTAATGCTTCAACATCATTTTTAAATAATTCTTTTAAACTACTATATTTACTAATTATTGCTGTACTAATTGACTTTAGTCTTTTAGCTTTTTGTTTATAGTAGCCGCTCGGTTTTATAAGTTGTTCTAACTTATCTAATTTAATTTTTGAGATTGATTCAATAGTAAGAAGCTTCTCTTCTTTCAATGCGCTTATAGATTTTTCAACATTCTTCCATGAAGTCTGCTGTGTTAAGATTGCACCTACAAATATTTCAAACTTAGTTTCTCCTGGCCACCAATGCTGAAAGCCAAATCTTTTTAATAAAATATTATAAAGTGCATCTAGCTTAAGGTTACCTTTGCTATTTTTATCTAAGATCAAAGCTTTAGTTCTCCTTTCTCTAACTTCTTTATAACTATCTTCGGATCTTCGTTTTCGCATTTTACTCCCATGCTCTTACATGTGCCTAGCACCTGTTTAACTCTAGCAAGCTCATTCTTGCCATAGAGCATAGCTTCTTTTGATTTAGCAATTTTTTTGATCTGCTCTAAGCTTAAGTTTCCAATTGTTTCATCTTTTGTTTTTGCACCTGTTTGAACTCCAAGCTCTTTTAAAATAAGTGCACTTGTTGGTGGCATTCCTATCTCTACTTTAAACGTTTTTGTATCAGGATTAACAATAACTTTTACAGGTATTTTTATACCTTCAAACTGTTTTGTTTTATTATTTATTTCACTGATTACATTATTGACATTAACACCTAAAGGGCCTAATGCAGGACCTAATGGTGGGCCTCCTGATGCTTTTCCTCCTTCTACTAAACCTTGTATTATTACTTCTGCCATTTTTACACCTTTAATATCACTATATTATTTTAATATCATCATTATATTTTATTATTTTAACATATTTTGATATATTAAGATTTTTCTGCTTTTGATATTATCTTGGTTGTACTTGCTTTAGCAGTAACTGGTATGGGTACAACAACATCCATTAATTCAACAGTTATATCATTTTTAGTTTCATCTACTTTTAATACTTTTGCTTTGTATCCTCTAAATGGCCCTGATGTAAATTCCACAATGTCTCCAACCCCTACTTCTTGATTATAGCTCTTTGATACAATCATTTTATTTAATTCATCAGTGCTCAGCGGTGTATTTAGTACTCCTTTAATATTATTTGTTTTTGCTATAAATTGCCTGCAAGCGACTTCATCTTCTGCTTCAACTATTATATAACCTTTTAAGCCATCTATAACTAATATTGAATAAATAGGAAGGTCTGTTTTTGCTGCTTTATTCTGAAGCATATTTGCAACTATGCTCTCTTGGCCAATCGTTACTTTAACTACAAAAAACACATAATCACTCTCAAATACTTTTATCTATTTAATTTTTAATATTCTATTTAATATATTTAAATATTTTATTATAGTTATCTTTCTACATTCGTTATAATACTATTTAATACTTTAGAGATATTAAAGCAATAAAGTATAATAAATTATCTAAAAGTATATAAAATACTTATAATATTGGATATGCGTATATTTTTATAATTTTTGATTTATTTTAAATCTTATTTCTGATATTATTTATACATTTTAATAATATAAAGTATTTATTGCCTTTGGAATATTTATAAACTGACAAATATTAATTTTAATTAAGTAATATTTCTAAGTATTTTAATAAAATAATATAATAAATATAAATAATTAGTGTTTAATCAAATACTAAAAATAAAATAAAAATAAATAATAAAAATATTTTATTTAAATTATTAATAAAAATTATATTGTGTTATAATGAATAATAAAAGAGCAAAATATATAAAAGTTAACAAAAAGAATGCAGAAAAAGTAAAAAAAGCATTGATTAAAAACAAATTTTTCAATTGGGAAATAGATATTATTAGAGAAGAGAATTATATTTATTTTCCAATTTTAAATATTCAAACAAAAACTATTAATAAAATATTAAATACTCCTTTTAAAATTGTAACAAAGAAAAATTCTATAAGGCAGATAAGGAATCCCTCCTTACGCAATATATTTAAAGAGGATAAAGATATAATTAAAAGTTATGATCTGCTTGGAAATATAGCAATAATCAATATAAGAAAAAATACAGATACACCAAAAAAAATTTTAAATAAAAAAGCAAAAGAAGTTGCTAAGATATTGATGAAAATACATCCAAATGTTGAGACTATTGTTTCAAAAGCAGGTGCTGTTTCTGGTGTTTATAGGACAAGAGATTTTAAATATGTTGCAGGTAAAAGAAACTTTATTGCAGAATACAAAGAAAATAACTGCATTTTTAGATTTGATGTGCGCAAAAGCTTCTTCTCAAGTAGGCTCTCATATGAGCGTACGAGGATTATGAAGCAAGTCAAGGATAACTGCAATGTTGCTGTTATGTTTGCCGGCGTAGGCCCGTTTTCTATAGAAATTGCAAAAGCGCATCCCACTTCAAAAATCATCAGTATTGAACTTAATAAAGAGGCGTATTCTGCAATGTGCGAAAATGTAAAATTAAATAAAGTAAAGAATGTAGAGCCAGTATTAGGAGATGTTAAGAAAGTCGCAAAAAAATATGAAAATTTTGCAGATTATATTGTAATGCCTTTGCCGAAAGACAGCATGAATTTTCTAGATGAAGCATTTATTGTGGCTAAGGACAAAGCAATAGTAAGTATATATGTTTTCGGAAAGAGAGACAGTGTTTTAGAGGATACATTCAAGATATTAAAAGAGCATTCAAAGAAGCACAAATATAAGATAAAGATATTGTTTAATAGAATAGTAAGGCAGTATTCTAGAGAGGAGGATGAAATTGTTGTTGACTACGAAATTATTAAAAGTAAAATCTAAATTAGAATAAATAATTAAATATAAATTAAAATATTTAGAAATTATATTATAGGATGAAGATAATCATTAAACATAAATATCTTTTGTGGTATATATATTTGGGCAACCAGTGACAGAAATGGGCGAAGTAAGTAATACAATTGTTGAATCTAAACAGATTAATTTTGAAGAATTTGTTAAGAATGTAACATGGAGAGAGCTGCTTATCGAACTTGTTGAAACCAATAAAATAGACCCTTGGGATATAGATATATCAAAAGTGGTTGATAATTATATAAATAGTGTTAAGAAGATGCAGACATTGGATCTGCATATACCTGCAAATATTATACTTGCAGCATCTATACTCCTTTATATGAAATCTACATCACTTAAATTATTTAATGAGCCAGAGCAAACAGAAGAGGAGCCGGAAAGCCAGCGTATTATACCAACTGTGCCTCAACTAATCAATAAAATAAGAATACAACCAACAAGACGCATCACTTTGTTTGAACTGATAGCAGCATTGGATGAAGCGATGAAAATCAAGAATAACAAAGAAAATATATCAAAAGAGAATTCAATGCCTTTAATCTTAGAGTTAAATAAGGAGGATATAGATGATAAAATGAATAAAGTTTTAGAGCTGATAAATAAGAATTATGATAGAGAGAAGATGATAACTTTTAGCGAACTTTCAAATCATTTTATCAAAGCATCAGCTAATAAAAATATGCTTGTAGATCTGTTTGTGCCTTTATTGTTCCTTGCACATCAAGAAAAAATAAAGATAGTGCAAGAAACATTTTTTGGCGAAATAATAATTAGTGCAGGCTAATTATATAATATAAATTAATAAAATTAATATAAATAAAAATTAGCAAAGAAGTTTTGTGATATTATGGAGATTGATCTAAGCAATACTAATAATATTAAAAAAATTATTGAAGCTGCTCTATTTGTATCTGGAAAAGCATTAAGCTTGAATAATTTAGCTGATATTGTTGGTATTGCATCTATAGGGAGTTTAGAACAGATTATGAATGAACTTATGGATGAATATAATAAACATGACAGCTCATTAATGATAGCTAAACTTGGCGATACTTATATTATGACGGTAAGAGAGGATTATTTAAAATTTGTTAGCAGCTTAGCGAGTGCTCCTGATATATCACGTGGAGCATTGAGGATATTGGCATATATTAGTAAAAATGAACCAATAATGCAAAATATAATTGTTAAATATTTTGGCTCATCTTCATATGAGTATATAAAAGAGCTATTGGAAAAAGATTTTATAAAAGCTACAAGAACTGGCAGAACTAAAAAATTAGAGACAACGCAGAAGTTTAAAGAATATTTTAATTTCTAGATTTTTAAATATAAAGAGGATTAAAAATAAAATAATTAAAAATAAGAATAATAGAATTATCTATATGTTGGAGAATCCTCTTCTATACCTTCTTTTTTATTCATATACCTAGCCGCAACAAATAAAAATGAAGATAATCTATTAATATATTTTAATATTATAGGATTCAATTTTTCTTTATTTTCTGCTGTTAGTGTTTTTGAAAAGCTTACAACATTTCTTTCAATCCTCCTTGTTACTGCTCTTGCATAATGGAGCCATGCAGCCGATTCCGCCCCTCCAGGTATAATGAACTTTTTGAGTTCAGGTATCTTTGCACTAATATCATCAATCTTATCTTCTAATTCCTTTAAGTCCTGTTCAGAAAGAGCTATTTTAGCTATTTTTTCACTATCTTGTTTTGAATTCTGCATAATAATTTCAGCACTTATATTAAATAATCTATTTTGTACTCCTTTAATAATAGTGACAATATAATCATCATCAACATGCACTTGTACTAGCCCTAATAAACTATTAAGTTCATCTATATCTCCAATAACACTTAATACTTCTGCGTCCTTATCAATTTTAATATTATTCGGAAGAAGAGTAGAGCCATTATCACCAGTTTTTGTATAATATTTCATCTAATCACACCAACTTATTTCAATACAATCCTAAAAATCTAAAAATATATAAATCAAAATAACTTTAAAACCTTTCTTTATAATATTTTATAATATTATTTATTATCTATATTGCTATTATTACTATAAATTATAATAATAATTATAATAATATAAAATAATTGTAAAAAATAAATAATTAATTAAAATTAATTATAAACTATTAAAAGGGCTCGTAGTCGAGTGGTAAGACGTCTCTTTCACAGAGAGAAGATCCGGAGTTCGATTCTCCGCGGGCCCAACTTTTATATTAATTTTTGTTAGTTGCTTTATAACAAAAGTTTTATAATAAAATAAATAATAAAATAAAAATAGAGAAATAAAAAAACTTTAAACAATAATATTTTTCAGCTTAATTTTATTCTGCCTTTTTAATATTATCTTTCTAATTTTTTGTTTATTTTTGAATTATTATCTAAATATTTGCTTTCTTTGACTGCAAGATAATAGGAAGGAATTGCAACTATAACAATAGAGATTATTACTAAAAAGAATCCTATATCAAGAACATCAAGATTTGGTATATTTATAGGTGTTCTTATACCCCAATTTCCTATATCAGGGATCAGATATAATAAAAATCCTGATAAGATGAAAGCTAATCCAGCATATGCAAGTATTCTTCCTGCGGTTTTACTGCTTATATATTCGATCTGCTTTTTTGTATACTTTCTCATGTGCATCCATTTGCTAATTAGATAGCCAAAAGATATCTGCATAATCATTGTTCCTATTCCAAACAATGCTCCTGGCAGCCATGCAATGTATGCATTAGGCATCTGCGGAACTATTGCTGTGTATAATATTAAAGCAAAAGCACCAAACCCAAATCCAGCTATGAATCCATGCAGTAATGTGAGTTTTAAAGGGACTTTTCTTGTATCTAATATAGGGTGTTCTTTAAACATCTCATGCTCTTCAATATGCTCTTTTTCTGCATTCCCCTTTTTATTTATTAATTTATGGAAAGCATCATTAAGCCAATGCGATAATCTATGGAAGTGTATGTAGAAATGCTTTTTTAAAATATAGAATCCAGATATACTCATTACTATTCCGACAAGCACATATATGACGGCATTGATTGAGACACTTAGTAGAAAAGGAAGCAGTGCAAGATATGCAAGCTCTGCGAGCAATGCTCGTTGGATAGTGAAACCAACTGAAAAAAGTAGTCCAGCTTCTGCGCCTTTCTTTGCATTCGCTACTCCTATAGCATAGCTAAATGTTATAGGCCAAGTGTGTTCATCTGGTGTTATTCCATGTATAAGCCCAAGCATTAGCGATAAAAGAAGAGGATAAATAATTTCCGCAATCATTTTTTCACATTTTTTATATTAATATAATTTTCTATTATTGTGTTTTAATTTTTACTTATTTTTATTTAATCTTTATTTTGTTTTATTTGTTTGTTAGCAAATTTTTGAATAATTCACTATAGACATTGTTAATTCTTGAAATTTCAAACATCTTAAGATTTTCTTTATTGCTGATAAATACTGATGGATTTTTACTTTTAAATATTTTTTTAAGTAATTCAACCATATTTTCTTCAAGTTCAACAATACACATATTTTTTACTTCATTAGGTATTGGTGTTTCAGAAGGTAATAAAACTGGAGTATTTAATGCAATACTTTCTATAGCCAATGCGCTTAAACCTTCTCTTTCTGAAGGTATATAAGTTAAATATGAAGAGGCTATTTCCTTATACAAGTCATTTATATTTTCATAAGGTTTTTTAACTTTTATTATTTTTTTTAAGTTTAACTCATTTATTAATTCATTTATATTATCTTCTTCAGGCCCTGTTCCAATCAATACTGCATTGAATTTTTCTTTATTATATTTTTTATGAAATGCATCAACTAAATATATAAATTTATCAAATCTTTTCTCTTTTATGAATCTAGCAGCATATATAATTTTTTTATCTCTCTTGTTTATACTTTTCGATATATTATTCATCATTTTTATATCTATTATAGGTGAAAATACCTGTATCTTTTTAAAATCAACACCTTCATCAATTGCTTTTTGTGCTGTTATTGATGAATTTACAATATAAGCATCTGCCATTTTCAATGATATCTTCATATATTTATAAGAAATAGTTCCAAAAAATCTCCCTAAATATTCTATCCAATAATTTTTATCCCATACCTCTGCTACATCTAAAATTATTTTTGCTTTAGTTATTTTTGAATAAAATTTGATTATTGGTATATGTACTATTGGGAAAAAATTAACTATTAGAATGTCATATCTGTATTTGAAAATTTTAAATAAATTTAAGGCATATTTAATTGAATTTAATATTGATCGTCGTTGGTGTTTATAAAATTGATCATTATTAACATTCATTATTGTGTTGTAAGTTATATTATTATATTCAAATTTTTTTTGCATTCCCGGCCATTGGCAACATACAAATTCGACTTTATAATTATTATTCTTGGCTAGCTCTTTAGCTACGAGCGCTTCAGTTTTTTCCAATCCTCCAACATGCCATGGAAAAACTGCATCAGATATAAAACCTATTTTCAAAGTCATTATTTCACTCTTAACGCTAAAATATTATAATTTAATTTATTAATTTTATAATTTAAAATCTTTCTTTATTAATTCTTTTAAATTTAATAATTAATTTTAATATTACTACTATTATTTATTAAATTTATATTATATATTATTATAATAATGATATTTTAAATAAAATTTAAATAAAAATTAAAAAATATAAACATAATGTTATAATATTTTCTATTTAATTTATATTTAAAAATTTTAAAAATTTAAAGATGATGATATGAAGAATGAGCAGAAAGAAATGGTTGGAGAACTTAGTGAAAATGTTATTCCTTTAAATTATAATTTATCTTTTGATACAAATATTAAGACCTTTATTTTTAATTGTGATGAAACAATACAAATAGAAATTAAGGAACTGACAGACACTATTATTCTTAATGCGAAGGAGCTAAATATAAAAAAATTAGAAGTAAAACAAAATTCCAACATCATAAAATCTAATTTTAAAATTAATGATGAAAAAGAAATAATTACTATAAAACTTGCAGAGAGAATAAAAGGTGGTGCTGAATTATATTTCAATTTTGATGGAAAAAATACAGATAGTTTATATGGATTTTATAGAAGTAAATATAAATATAATAATAAAACAGAATATTTATTAAGCACACAATTTGAATCATCTGCAGCAAGAATGGCGTTTGTATCTTTTGATGAACCTAAATTTAAAACAACATTTAACTTGACTGTTATATCAGATCCCGATTTTGAAGCAATATCAAATACACCTGTAAAAGAAGTTAAACTTGAAAATATTAATTATAATGGCAAAAAGAAAAGAAGGAAAGTAACAACATTTTATCAAACACCAAAAATGTCAAGTTATTTACTTTACTTTAACGTTGGAAAATTTGATAGAATATCAACTATGGTTGGAAATATTAAATTAAGTGTAATTACTCCGAGAGGTCAAATAAAATATGCAGATTTGGCTTTGAATTATGGTAGTAAATTTTTAAAGGCTTTAGAAGATTATTTTGGTATAGATTTTCCATTGCCCAAACTCGATCTTATAAGTATTCCTGATTTTGCTGTAGGTGCTATGGAAAACTGGGGTGCAATTACTTTTAGAGAAACTGCATTGCTAATTGATAGTAAAAATATGAGCGAAAGTGGAAAGCGAAGAATTGCAGATGTTATATGCCATGAAATGGTCCATCAATGGTTTGGTGATTTGGTTACAATGAAATGGTGGGATGATTTATGGCTTAATGAAAGTTTTGCAACTTTTATGTCATATAAAATAGTTAACAAAGTATTTCCAGAGATGAAAATGGATATCAATTATTATTTAGATGAAGTTGTAGAAGCTTTTTCTGCAGATTCATTAAAATACACCCATCCAATAAATGCACATGTTAGAACTGTCGGTGAGATTGCTAGCATGTTTGATTCAATTAGTTATAGTAAAGGAGGTAGTATACTATTAATGATTGAAGACTATATGGGTGAAGAGGCATTTAGAAAAGGATTGCACAATTATTTAAAAGCACATGAATATGGTAATGCAACTAGATTTGATTTATGGGGCGCACTCAGCGATGTGTACAGTACAGACCAAAAGAAGAAAAAAGAATTTGTTGATTTTATTAAAAGTTGGATAGATCAACCAGGATATCCTATAATTAATGTCTTAGAAAATAAAAAAGGATTTATATTGAAACAGAAACGATTTACATTGCTTAATGAGAAGACAAATGAAAAATGGCTAATTCCTATACATTATTTTGATGGAAAGAAGGATTATAGAATTATGATGAAAAATAATGTAATGGTACTACCTAAAAGTAATTTTATTAAATTAAATTATGGTCAAAAGGGATTTTACCAAGTTGCTTATCCAGAGAAATTACTTAACAATATTGCTGCTTATATAAATTCAAAATATTTTTCTGAATTGGATATTTATGGTTTGGAAAATGATTTGTTTATGAGGTCACGTGCAAGTTTATATCCTATAAAAAATTATTTGAATTTTGTTAAAAATTATTTGTTTGATGTTGGTTATCCAACAAATCTATCTATTATATCACATCTTAATTGGATTAAAAATATAACGGAGGGTACTGACACTGACATCTCTGAATTTGCAAAGAATTTAAATATTGAATTTTGTAAATCTATAATTAATAAAATAGGTTTTGAAGCAAGAAAAAATGAAAAAGAGGAGAATAAATTAGTAAGAAGCAGTGCATTGTTTGTTCTAGGAATCAACAATGACCAAAAAGTTATTGAATTTTCAAAAAAATTATTTTATAATTTTGTAAACAACAACATAATTATAGATCAGAATCTCATAAATGTAGTATATTCTGTGACTGCACATTCATCAAATAACAAAAAAATTTTAAATACTCTATTAAATATGTATAATAACTTAAAGACACCTCAAGAAAAGGCATATGCTGTAAATGCGTTAGGTTGGTTTTCTGATCAGTCACTTATAAATGAAGTATTAAACATTAGTATATCTAATAAAATAAGAATCCAAGATTTTAGAATATTATTTAATGCACTTGTTTCAAATCCATCTGCTAAACCATTTATTATGGATTGGTTATTCAAAAATTGGAAAACACTAAAGAAAATGTTCTTACCAACAGATTTGGCGCTTGCATCAATTGTAAAATCATTAGGTATATATAATAATGAAAATGAACTTGAGAAATTTAATAACTTCTTCAGCAAATCTGAAAATTTAAGGGACGATATAAAATTAAGTTTGCTACAGGTTAAAGAAAGAATTAGAGCCAATATCAAATTTTTAGAATATAATAAAATTAAAGCCTAATTACTTCTTTAAATTTTTTAAATTTAAATTGTTGGAGTAAAAAAAATAAAAGTATATATGCCGCAAGCAGGATTTGAACCTGCGACCTTCCGGTTTCAAATAAATTATACTGTAATAAATTTAACTTCAGCCGGACGCTCTCCCACTGAGCTATTGCGGCGCATTCTGATTCAAGTAATTAAAGATTATATTAATTAATATTTGTTTATACTTATAATTATATTAAATAATTAAATATTTTACTTATTTTAATGTTAATTTATTTGCAACAATAATTATTAAAATGTTAACTTTTGGATAATGTAGCACTTATTCCAAATTTTTTTAATATAATCTAACATTTTCACTGTTCATATAAATATATAGAACACTAATGATAAACAACAATTAATTAATTCATTAATTAAAATAATAGTGTATTTAATATTAAACGTATCAATTAATTATATTATTAATAATAAAATATATTATACAAATATTATACCTTTTATTTTTACTTTTATTATGATTTTTTATTTCGTTAATTATTTTTATTAATTTTTTAATATTACAAAAATTTATAATTTATAATTGATTAAATATATAGATAAGTAAAAAAATATAAATATAAATTTGTGATAAATTGGATGATGAAATTAATATAAATGAACTAAATAAATCAAATAATCTAAATGCTTCTAATATTAATATTAATAATGCGAATTATGATTATTTAGTACATTCACTTGGGGAATTTATAAGATTAATTGATACTTCTAATATAGAGCCTAGAGAATATCAAATTAATATTACAAAAAGTATTTTGAATGGTAAAAATACACTTGTTATACTTCCAACAGGATTAGGAAAAACATTAATAGCAATATTTACTATAGCAAATTCTCTTTATCAAGGAAAGAAAGCAATAATTCTTGCACCTACAAAACCACTTAGCGAACAGCACTATAAAACATTACAAAACATTCTTCTCATCAATAAAGAAAAAATACTACTTTTAACTGGTATGCTAAATTCAACAAAGCGAGAAATATTAGAAAAAGAAGCAAAAGTTATAGCAGCAACACCTCAAACTATAGCAAATGATTTAAAAAAAGGCAGACTGAATATTGATGATGTTGGTGTTGTCATATTTGATGAATGCCATAAGGCAGTTGGAAAGTATGCTTATACTTATATTGCAAATGAGTGCAAAGATCATGGCATACAGATCATTGGGCTTACAGCATCTCCAGGAAGCAAGGAAGACAAAATAAAAGATCTAATTAGTGCATTAAATATACAGAATATAGAGATACGAGTTTTAAGTGATGTTGATGTTGAGAAATATGTTATGAGAAAAGATATTACAAATATATATATTGAAAAAACAAGGGAGATTAATGAAATATTATCATTGCTTAAACCTTTGATCGATACTCATCTTGAAGCTCTTTATAAGTTAGGGTTGAGTCCATACAAATATTTTGAAAGGATGCCAAAAGGAAGATTACTTCAAATTGGAGATGAAATAAAAAAAATAAGTGCAAGAAATTATAGGTTTATGGCTTTCTTTAATTACATCTATGTTTTAAATATGATTCATGCATATGATCTGGTTGCTACTGAAGGATTCTACCCTTTTTTAAATTATTTGAACAACCTAAAAATGCGTGAGAAAAAAAGCAGAGCTATCAAAAATATACTAGCAAATAAAAGTGTAGTGGCTGCCGAATGGCTGGCAAGGGAAGCAATAGAAAAAGGAAAAGAGCATCCAAAAATGTTTAAGGTCATCGAACTTCTAACAACTGTGCATAAAAATAAGAAGGTTATAATATTTGCACAATACCGCTCTACAATACAGAAGCTTGTTGAAATGCTGAATAAAAATAATATTAATGCAAAAGGATTTATGGGTAAAAAAGAAGGCGTAACAAATATTCAGCAGCAACAAATAATTGATGATTTTAGAAAGAATTTGTTTAATGTACTTGTTGCTACTTCTATAGGAGAGGAAGGGCTTGATATCCCTAGTGTGGATGTTGTAATATTTTACGAACCCGTGCCTAGTGAAATTAGAAATATACAAAGAAAAGGAAGAACTGGTAGAATAAAATTTGGCGAAGTTGTTATTTTAATTACTAAAGATACAAAAGATGAAACATATAGTATGATTGCTAGAATTAAAGAGAAAAGGATGCGAGATATAGTATTAAAACTTCAGCATAAATTGTTATCTGATTCATATTACAATGAAGGACTCCAAAAAAAGCTCTAATCGTCATTATAATTTAAATTTATAAAAGGTTGCTGATAAAAACAAAAAATAAAAAAATTTAATAAATCTTATTACATAATATATAATATATAATTAATAATCATTAATTTTAATTTATTATTTTATTTTTAATTATTTTAATTATTTATAGTTTGGTTGTGTGATTAAGTGAAAAGATATTCAAAAGGCGCTAGGGCAGAGAGAGAACTTCTAAATTATTTTGCAAGTATTGGCTATTCTGTTATGAGAAGTGCAGGTAGTGGTGTAAACTCTATAAGTCCGGATATATTAGTAATTAAAAATGGCCATGGAATATTATTTGAATCAAAGGCGTGGGATAGCACAAGCATATCTATAGATCATGAGAAATTTAATACATTGAAAACGTGGAGTGAGAATACAAAAATGGATGTTTTTATGGCATGGCGCATGAATGGTCAAGGATGGTTTTTTATAAAATTAGATGAGATGACAAAAACAGAGAAAAATTATACTGTTACAAAGGCAACAACTTTAAAAATAAATAGAAGATTGGAAAATATTATAATTCCTTAAATTTTTATCTCTTATATAAATTTTTAAATTTATACAATTTTCTTAGTTATAGTAATTAAATTCTTTTTAAATTATTTGTAATCTATAATAAATCTATTTTTTTCAAAAAGTCAACACATAAATAAATTTAAATATGCTACTTTTTATATTATAATAGAAAAGGGTGAAAATATGGAAAAAATAGAAAAAGATAAAGTTACAATAATAGATCCCTCTTTATTTTATGAGAGGCGTTTAAAGTATGAAGAAAAGCATAGCGCTTGGGAAGGATTTAAATCAATTTATTGGAGCATATACATACTATCTTTAGGTTCATACCTGCTTTATTCAAACACTCCAATAACTGCAACATCCTTCTTTGGGGTTGCATTGGTTCTGTTTGCATTCTTCTATATAGTATTTGGTCTAACAAAAGTGTTACATCTAAAATTGATGAAAAGGTTCGCATAATATTATAAAGAATTTTTAAATATTTTTATTTTATTTTATTTTTGTTTTTAATAAAATAATATATAGTTTTAAATAGATTTCTATAATAAATATAACAATATCTACATCTAAAATAACAAAAATAATTAATAACAAACTTGATTGCAATGGATACTGAAAAATATAATATTTATAAGTCTAAACATTATAAATTATTTCCAATCTTGCCTATATTACTGCTTATTATAGGTCTCTATTTTATACTTGTACCTCATATTCCATTAGATTCATCATTGAGAGGAGGTATAGAAATACAGCTTCAGACGAATTCTCTAATAAATGTTCAAATGCTAACATCAGCGATAAATGCAAAGATACCTAATGCTGAAGCAAGTGTATCAACCACATCTGCTGGTGTTGATATAACAATTGCTACTAATAGCAGCTTGTCTAATGCTGAAAGTGGTTTAATAACATTATATGGATATTATAGTAATTATACTAATGAAAGTACAAAGATTGCTCTTTATCAAAATATATTGTCAAAACAATCAAATGCTACTATAGAATCATTGCTTAATTCAGAAGAAATCAATCAAACAAAAACTATAGAAGCAATGCATCTAGAAGCATCTTCTATAATATCAACATTATCTCCTCTTCTAAATAATAATATTAATAATTATTTAATAACAAATGCTACCCCACCCTCACAAATTATTAGCATTACACGAAGTGCATATCTTAATGCTTCAAATAATTATGAAAATAAAATAATAGCAATATTAAGAACAATAGTACCTTTTTCATCATATACATACCAAGAAACAACAGCAACACTTGGCGCTTACTTTTTACAACAGATTGAATATATAATAATAGTATCGTTTGTTATTGTCGCTATTGCTGCGTTCTTTATATTTAGATCACCAATTCCATCAATAGCTGTAGTATTTGGTGCTGTCAATGATCTTGTTGTTGCACTTGCAGGAATGGCGATATTTGGCATACCTCTGGGAGTTGCATCAATAGGAGGTCTTTTGATGCTTATAGGTTATTCAATGGACACTGATGTTTTAGGTGCAATAAGAATATTAAAACATACAGAAAACTTACCTGCCGATAGAGCATTTTCAACACTTAAAACAGGATTAACTATGACTATTGCAGCCATAATTACATTCTCAATACTTCTTATTACGGCATATATAAGTTTTATACCTACATATTTTGAAATAGCAAGTGTTGTACTATTTGGATTATCTGGTGATATCATAACAACATGGTTTGGTGATACTGTATTAATTTTGTGGTATAAAGAACACAAAGATTCAAAGTTTAGATAATATAAATTGATTTTAATATTTATTATAATAATAAATAAAGATGCTATATAAAAAAATTGATGAATGATTAAAATGTTAAGCAATGATTCATATTTAAAAGATAAGAGAATTTTAACATTGATAATAGTAGCAATTGCTTTCTTAATATTAGATATAGTATATGGAATACATTTCGGAATAGAATTTGTAGGTGGAACGCAGATTCCAGTTATGTTAGAGCACAGTGTTAATATAACAACAATGACACAACTTATTACAACACTTAATCAAAGATTGTCTACTTTTGGTCTGCAGCAAGTGACTATTGAAGGAATAGGAAATTCAGAAATATATGTTGTTATACCTAAAGCATCAAATGCTGAGATTAATCAAACAATCAGTATAATTAATAGTCAAGGTAAATTTGATGGTATAGTTGATGGACGTGAAGCAATTAATGGCAGTGATATATTAAGTGGAAGTATAGGTGCACTACAGCCTCAAGTTTTGAATAATACTGTAATATGGCAGGTTGATTTCTATATCACAAATAGCGCAGAAAAGCCTTTTGCGCAAGCAGTATTTGGACAAGGCAATAAGCCCATTTATATGTTCCTTGATAGGCCAACTTCTTCCGTAGTTCTAATAAATAGTACATTACTTAGCAGTAAGAATAGTAGTATTCTTCTGAACCCTACATCAAAACTTAAGGCGATGCAAAATGCTCTACAGTTTGGAAATAATACAATACCTATTTTGACAGTTTCAAATACTCAGTCAAGCATAAAGAATGCAGAAACTTTCTTATTAAATAATAAGAATAAGTATCATAAAGTCATTATGAGCGATAATCTGAATTCTACTCTTGTATCTTATATTAAATCATTAAATTATACTATTGTTTTAGAGAATAATGCTAATATGACTCCAACATTCATATCAAATGGATTTAATTCTACTATTGTAGATTCATGGCCTGCGGTAGGATTAATTTCCTCTCCTATATTATCACCAGGTCTTGCAAATGGTAATGTAAGCAACAGTTTTCAAATAAGCGGTGCAGCGCCAATTAATATAACTTCAATTCAAGGAAAAATAAATTATGCGCAGAATGAGAGTAAAAAAATTGTTAGTGTTTTGAGCGGAGGCGCACTGCCTGTTGCTGTAATAACTGAATCACCAACAATTATACCTCCAACACTGGGTTCGCATTTCTTATTTATAAGTGCAATAGCTGGAATTATTGCAATAATTTTTGTATCAATTTTTATGGTGCTAAGATACAAGCGTTTGTTCTTAGTTGCACCTATTCTGCTTACAACTATAATGGAAGTATTTATTATAGTGTCTGTAATAGGTTTGATAGGTACTATAGATTTGGCTGCAGTTGCAGGAATAATTGCAGTTATAGGCACTGGAGTTGATGCACAGATAATTATAACAGATGAAATATTAAACAAAGGGCATGAGCTGACTGCTAAAACTCTATTGAGCAATGCATTCTATATTGTATGGATTGATGCAGGATTATTAGTAATTGCAATGCTACCATTATTCTTTTCAACATCACTTGTAAGTGTTATAGGCTTCTCTGAATCAACAATATTTGGAGCACTTTTGAGTGTCTTTATAACAAGGCCTGCATACGGTGCTATAGTGAGCAAACACTATCTCAAAAAGATATAAATAGTTTGATTTAATTTAAATTTAAACATTTTTATTTTATTTTTAATTTTTATTATTTGAGCTTCCTATTTATATATATAAAAAATAGATCAACAAATGAAAGCAAACCTATAAATATGAAATATAATTTATATATTTCTTTATTATATAATTTTTATTTTGTTTTTATATTTGTGCTTTTTATTTTTTTAGTATATATTTTTTTAGTATATAATAAAAATGATAAAAATTAATAGTTATTAAATATTAATAATTTATAATCATAATCTAAAAAGTTCAAATAAAACAAGTTCTGTGATATAATGATTAAATATTGTCCATTATGTAATGCTTCAAGCAGCGAAGTGCGATTTGTCGGCGAGTTTTGTGAAAACTGCTTGATTAAAGAAGCAAAAAAGAAAATTAAAGAAGATATAAAAATTGAGTTTTGTAAGCGTTGCGATAGGCTCAAGGTGAAAGGCACCTATATAGAAAAGAATGAAAAAAATTTGGGCGCAGCAATGCTTGAAGCATTAGATGATAAGAAATGTATGAATGTTGTTGTAAATTCATTAAACAAAGATGAAGTAAACTTGAATATTAAATATATGATAAATGACGATTATATAAAATTTGACAAAATTGTAAGGTATAAAATGATCCATCAGATATGTCAGGATTGCTATCGAAGAAGCTCTGGCTATTATGAAGCAATTATACAGCTTCGTGGTGATGAACAGCGCATTGATAAAATAATCGAAAAAATAGAGACTTTTCTATCTAACAACAATGCCTTTGTATCAAAAATAGAAAAATTAGAAAATAATGGTATTGATCTCTATATAAGCGATAAAACTTTAATAAAAACTTTCTTCATAGCACACAAATTAAAGCCTAAAGCATCATATACTCTTTACAGTATAAAGAATGGCAAAAAAGTTTATAGAAATACATATTTTTTAAAATTTGAAAAATAATAAAAAATATAATTAAAGCAAGTATTTTTCAAAATTTTTAATTTTTAACTTTAACTTTTTGCTATACTGGTTTTATATAAACACAAGGTAAAGTAGGATTAGAAGGGCAAGAATTTTCTGCACTTATATTGATAAGATAAACACCTTCTGAAGTAAGTCCAGTCAGTGAGCCACTTACATTTACAGGAGTATATGCACTTACATAACTAGGGCCTGCATTTGTATCAACAACAAACGTTATTATATGGCCTATTGTTCCTGTTTGAGTCCCTATTGATGCACTTTTTATGTTTTGCGGTATCTGAATAAGTACCAACTGTTTTGCAGGATATCCTTGCAAACCAACAGATGTTGCAACACTTGCTAATTTTTCAGCTGCAGCATCCGCCTCTGATGATGATAGTGTTGAAGCTGAATTTGAGATTTGTATAAATGCAATTGATATTATAGGTAAAAGAATTATCAATGCAAATGTGAGTGTTATCAATAGCTCTAAGCTAGACTGTGCTTTTCTGTGTTTATTTATAATTTTCCTATTCCTCATTTTATTCCTCCTCATGCTGATTTGCCATCTCTTTACTCTTTTTTCTATTGATATCTCTTTTCTTTAATATCTCTTTCCATAGAACATCTAATAAACTATCAAAGGTTCTATCAAAAAGGTAGCCACTAACATTCATTGTTATAATTCCTTCTTTTCTCAATTCTAATCTAGCATGTATTTCATAAGTTTTTGTTTTTAATTTCTTAATATGTATGCTTATAAATTCTACATTTTCGCCTCTTAATTTTTCAACTTTCTCTATAAAGTTCTTCAATTCCTCTCTTATTTCATCTTCAAATTGATAAGTATCTTCATTCAATCCACTGATAAATATTTTGTTTCTAAATGCTGTACTTCTTGAAAGCATACTTACTATTGCATCAAGTTCTGTTAATATACCTACGGGTTTATTTTTATCAACAACAACTATCGAAGAAATATCATTCTCTATTAATTTTCTTACTGCTTCATCTAAATTTGTACTAATATTTACTGTTATTAAATTAGGCTCTATAAAATCTTTAACTTTAAAGTTTGACAGATTAAAAACTTTTGTTTTAAATTCCGGCAGCCTTTCTTCGGGTTTGATAAATTGTTTTATTAAACTATAGCTAGTTAAAATGCCTTCTATATTGCCCCTATTATCTACAACAATTAATCTATTTATTCTATTAGTTTTCATTAATTTGATTGCTTGGAGTATATTAGCATCTTTTTCTATTGTTATTATAGGAGAAGTCATCGTATTTTCAACTTTTAATTCATTAAACTTTTTTAATGACAATAATATTTTTAATAATGTGCTTCTTTTTAAGATTCCTCTAATTTTATCATTTTTTATGTACGGCAGAGCTTTTACTCTTGCTTTATAAAAATAATATGCGACGTCTTCTATAGTTGTTGCATCTGTTATTTTAGGCACTCTAATCAATAAATTTTCTAAAGATTCCTTTTTATCTATTTTCAAACTGTCTTGTATATGTTTATA
Source organism: Candidatus Micrarchaeia archaeon (assembly GCA_049967795.1). Lineage (GTDB taxonomy): Archaea > Micrarchaeota > Micrarchaeia > Micrarchaeales > Micrarchaeaceae > JAJZYD01. Next base: position 54,995 of record JBMFSA010000002.1, read on the forward strand.
TAATGCTCTTGAATCGACTATACCTACATATTTGTTATCTTTTTTAACAATTATTGCATCATATTTTTCAATATCTTGCAATACTTTTGTTATTGGGGTTTTAATATTATAAAATTCTGTTTTTGATATCAACTCCTCAGGTACATTATATTTATTTATAAGATCATCCATATTTTCACCTAATTATTTTTGTTTATCATATTATACATGATATCTTTATAAAATTATTGCTATAGCGCAGAACAATATAATATAATTCAATTATAAAAATAAGAAAAGTAAATATAATGAGGTTGAATAGAAAAATATTTATATGATTCGGTGTATAAAAATTTAACATATATATTTGGTGGTAAAATGAAAATGCCAATATACGAAATAAGTCCAAAAGCTCCAAAGAAACCAGAGGACGAAGAGGATGAAGAAGAGGAAGAGGATGAAGAAGACGATGACTACCCTCCTGAAGAAGATGAAGAGGATGAAGAATAAAGTATATAAATAAATATAATAATATAACACGTCTTATATCTTCGTAAATTGTTGTGTGCAATTTATTTTTTTTGTTCATTTTTATAAGTTATTTTTGTTTTTATTTTGTTTTTTGTTTATCTTTATAATTTGTAAATATTTCATATTTCTATTTATAATAATCTTATATTATAAAATTTTAAATTTATTATTATATTATAAATCTATCAGTAGATTTTATATTTTGGAATCTTTCTAAATAAATTTTAATATATTTATATATAAATTTATTTGTAATTTATTGACATCATTTCTTAAAATAAGTGTAATATTTTATATTACTATTGATATAATTAAATATAATAATTATTTAAATTTAAATATAACAATTATTTAAATTGATTAAACTAATATAAATTAAACTTATATTAAAAAATAATATTAAAAGTGATAATAATGGCTGATGGAATAGAATTAATTGTTTCTGGTGCATTAGTTACAGATGATGCAAGAAGCATTGCAAGAATAGATTCAAAAGCAAGAAAATTGCTAGGAGTTACATCTGGCGACATTATTGAAATAAAAGGAAAGAAGAGGTCTACTGCTGCTATAGTATGGCAAGCTCATCAAAGCGATGAAGGGCTTGATTTTATAAGGATTGATGGATTTATAAGGAAAAATCTTGGTGTTGGAATTGGTGATAAGGTATTTGTAAAAAAGGTACAAGCGCTAGATGCAGAGCGCGTAATTCTTGCACCTACTTTAGATCAAAAGACTAATATATCTCCAGATTTTGCTGAATATGCAAGAGCAAAGTTAGAAGATAAGCCTTTAATGAAGGGAGATATAGTTCCAATCGCAATGTTTGGTTATGCATTTACATTTGTTGTTAATCAAGTTGTACCTCATGGTGTTGTAAAGGTTACAAGATCGACAGAGATAATTATAAAGAATGAGCCTGTATCAGAATCAATGGTACAGATTGGTGATGTACATTATGAAGATATTGGAGGGTTAAAAGGAGAGATACAAAAGATAAGGGAGATGGTTGAATTGCCTATAAGGCATCCAGAACTTTTTGAAAGATTGGGGATAGAGCCACCAAAAGGAGTACTCCTCTATGGCGCTCCTGGAACAGGAAAAACTCTTCTTGCTAAAGCAGTTGCAAACGAAAGTGATGCGCATTTTATAAACATATCAGGGCCTGAATTAGTTAGCAAATTTGTTGGTGAAAGTGAAGAGAAATTGAGAGAAATATTTAATGAAGCAAATTCAAAAGCACCATCAATAATATTTATGGATGAGATTGATGCAATTGCGCCAAAACGTGAGGAATCAACAAATGAAGTTGAACGCAGAATGGTTTCACAATTGCTGACCTTAATGGATGGTATGAATTCTAGAGGTCAGGTAATCGTTATAGGTGCTACAAACCGTCCAAATGCTATTGACCCTGCATTAAGAAGGCCAGGGAGGTTTGACAGAGAAATAGAAATAGGAGTACCTGATAGAAATGCGAGAAAGGAAATATTACAAATACATACAAGGAATATGCCGCTTGCTGACGATGTAAATTTAGATGAGATTGCAGATTTGACACACGGTTATACAGGTGCAGATTTGGCGGCACTGGTTAGGGAAGCTGCAATTACTGAATTAAGAAAGATAATACCAAAGATAGACCTTGATAAGAAAATACCAAATGAAATTTTAATAAGCCTTAATGTCACAAAAGATGATTTTATGAAAGCGCTAGGTAGCATACAGCCAAGTGCTCTCAGAGAGGTGTTTGTTGAAAGGCCTAATGTACACTGGTCTGATGTTGGTGGATTGGAAGATGTAAAGCAGGAGTTAAAAGAAGCGTGTGAATTGCCTATTAAAAATCCTGAAGCATTTGAAAATATGGGCATCAGACCTATAAAAGGTATATTACTTGTTGGCGCTCCTGGAACAGGAAAAACTCTTCTTGCTAAAGCAGTTGCAACAGAGCGTGAATCAAATATGATATCAATAAAAGGGCCTGAAATACTTAGTAAATATGTTGGAGAAAGCGAAAAAGCAGTTAGAGAAATATTCAGAAAAGCAAGATTGTCTGCCCCTTGTATAATCTTTATAGATGAGATTGATGCAATTACGGGAATTAGAGGAGAAGGCGATGATTCAATGGTGACAGAAAGGGTTGTTGATACTTTGCTTACAGAACTTGATGGTCTACAAGAAATGAAAAATGTTATTGTACTGGCAGCAACAAATAGGCCTGATATGATTGATCCCGCATTGCTCAGACCAGGCAGAATCGACAAAATAATAGAGATACCATTACCTGATGAAGCAACAAGGTTAGCGATATTCAAAGTCCATACAAGGCGCATGCCTATTGATAAGGATGTAGATTTAAAAGTGCTAGCAAAAGCAACAGAAAACTATACTGGAGCAGAGATAGAAAATGTAGTTAGAGAAGCAGGTATGAATGCGATAAGAAACAAAAGAAACAAGGTTACTAAGGAAGATTTTGAATTTGCACTTACAGAAGTCAAGCCAGCGATACCTAAAGAATTGGCAGATCGTATTAAGAGATTCAAAGAAGAGCCTGAAACAATGTATAGATAAATTTACTTAATTACTTTTATTTTATTTTTGTTATTTTCATTTATTGAAGGTGAATCAAAAGATATTTATAGATATTATAATTAAATTATGTAATATAAAAAGAGTATATATTTTAAATATTTAAATAATAATTATTAATTAATTGTTATTTATTTTATTTTAACTGTTATACATTTTATTTAAAAATAATAAATAAATTATACTTATATTTAAATGGTGATTTTTTGAAAATAGTTTGTTCAGATCCAAAAAGTGGCAAAACTATGCAGATAGAGATTAAAGAAGATGCAGCATCCTATTTTATAAATAAAAAAATAGGTGAAATTGTCGAAGGTTCTATTTTAGATTTGCCTGGTTATAAATTGAAGATAACAGGGGGCAGTGATAAGAGTGGATTCTCTTTGAATAAGAGTATTAGTGGTACAGTTAAAACAAAAGTACTAAGAAAACAAGGTAAAAACAAAAATGCTATATATAGAAGAAGAATAGAAAGAGGTAATATTATTGCTTCAGATACAGAACAAGTTAATACTGTTATAGTTGAATATGGTGACAAACCTGTTGAATCAATATTCCCACAAAGTCAGCCTAAAGATAAAGAAGAAAAGTCAAAAGCCTGATATATAATATTGATATAATTAATGTTAATAAATCTCATAGTAATTTTTTAGAAGTGAACTAGATTATTAAAAGTTTTGTATTATTTTTATTTTATTGATTTTATTACTTTACTGGTGTTATATTGGATTCAATAAATCAAAGCGTTTTAAATATAGGGACATTAGGTCATATAGATCATGGAAAGACCTCTTTAATTAAAGCTATAACTCACGTATGGACTGATAGGCATAGCGAAAGTTTAAAGAGAAATATGACAATTAAGCTTGGATACGCCGATGCTTTAATAAGAAAATGTCCTAAGTGTCCAGAGCCCCAAGCGTTTACAACATCTGATAAATGCAGCGTATGTGGATCAATTGCAGAACCTTTAATGAGGATATCATTGCTTGATGCTCCAGGCCACGAAACGCTTATGGCTACTGCAATAGCAGGAGCAAATGTTATTGATGCAATACTCTTTGTTATTGCAGCAAATGAGCCTTGTCCAATGCAGCAGACTAAAGAGCATCTAATGATAATTAACATATTAGGTATTAAGGATGTTATTGTTATACAGACAAAAATAGATATTGTAGGCAAAGAAAATGCTTTAAAACATTACTATCAAATAAAAGAATTTTTAAAAGGCAGCATAATAGAGAATGCACCAATAATACCTGTGATGACTAATTATGGAATAAATATTGATGTTGTTTTAGATCATATAGCTAAAATAAAGATTCCAGAGCGCGATATAACATCAGCGCCATTGATGTATATAGTGCGTTCATTTGATGTTAATAAGCCAGGAATTGATGCAAAGGATATTATAGGAGGGGTTATTGGAGGTGCAATTATAAAAGGCAAATTTAAAGTTGGAGATATTATAGAAATAAAGCCCGGTATAAAACCAATTTCAAAAGCCAAAAAAGAGATTTATATACCTGCTGTTACTAAAATTGTTGGATTAAGCAATGGCGATAGGCAGCTTAGTGAAGCACTTCCCGGTGGATTAATAGGTATATCAACAGAATTGGATCCTGTGTTTACAAAAGCAGACGCACTTGTTGGTAATATTGTTGGCCTTGAGGGCAAACTTCCACCAGCAGTTACATCAATTTCATTTAATTATTTCAACCTAAAACGAAAAGATATACCAGAACAGCAGCTAAAAGAAGGAGAGCCTATAGTGCTCGGTATTGGTACTGCAACTTCTGTAGGTTTTATAAAAAAGATTAAAAAAGACATAATTGAGGTTGAATTTAAGAAGCCGGTTGTTGCTTTGAGTAAAGCAAAAGTAGCGGTTATGCAGAATATTAATCAAAGATGGCGCCTAGTTGGTTATGGGATTGTACTATAATATATAAAAATATAATTTCTTTATAATTTAAAGTTCTTTTATTTATCTTTTAATTAATTTTATTGATGACCTCTTTTATTTTATCAATTAACTCATTTTTGCCCTCTTCTGTCTTTATTTTATTTAATGTTTTTTTATCTAAATTAAATCCAGAAGCATAAGCGTGGCCTCCACCACCAAAATATGATGCTATTTTTCCTAAATCTACATTACATTCGTTTTTTCTCCTTAAACTAACACTTCCACTTTTTATATTTACAAAAAGAGCAATATTTGCATATGTTTTTTTAAATATTGCTTCACATGCATTATTACTTTTAAGATTTTTACTGAAACCTACACCTATTTTTAAATTTCCTTCATCATTTTTGAATTCAAATAGATTTCCCTCACTTAATAATATTTTCATATATTTTTCTTCCTCTTTTTTATATTTTTCAAAAATCTTATTTATTTTAGTATCATTATAGGCTCCTAATGAAATATTCTTCACCATATCCTTCAATTTTCTATTTTGTGTATCTATACTTCTTGAGTGGCTATTTATATAATCAATCACCTCAGATAATTTCTCAACATGATATTCATATACAGTTCCTTTATAAAGATAAAAGTCTGATAGATGTGCAAGATTAGTTATACTATCAAAAATTTCATCAATATCATCATTTATGTTTTTGATTATATATTCATAGACTAGATCAGCACCACAAAATTTATTTTCACCAATTACTGCTACATCTAACATTTTTGCTACATCGTTAATATTAGATTTAAGTGGATGGTGATCTAAAACAATTATTTTATTTCCATCTTCTCTAAAATGCTTTAAGAATTCAGTAAAATTAGATTTATCTAAATTGTTAATGTCTGTCAATATTAAACAATTATTAGAACCTTTTATCTCTTTTAGTTCATTAATTACTCTTTCAATATCCTCTTCAGAATAATTTCCAAAATACACCTTATCTAAATTAATTATTTTTGAACGTAATAGTAATGCAGCTGATACTATGCCATCAAGATCTGTTTGATGTGTAAGATTATAAATATTATAATTTTTAATAATAGATTTTATTGCATTTTTTACTTCATTATCATCATCATTTATAATTTTATTGTTTACAACATAAAAAATTCCATTTTCTTCTTTATCTTTAATCATTATATCACTTTATAACCCTTATATAAACTTCTTAATAAGGTATATAATCTTTTCTATTTTTAATTTAAGTAATAAGGTATATAATCTTTTCTATTTTTAATTTAAGGTGTTATCCTTTTTCTGTCTCGTGGAAACATTGCGCACTCTCTTATATTGTCTGCTCTTGTTATCATCATTGTCAACCTTTCTAATCCTATACTCCATCCCGCGTGCGGTGGTGCACCACTTCTAAATGCATCAATATAAAATTTAAAATTATCTGGATTTAGTCCCTTCTTTTTTAATGCTGCTATAAGCATTTCAGGATCATTAATTCTTTGAGCACCACTGCTTATTTCAAGCCCTCTATATAATAGGTCAAATGAATGAGTTAGCTCTGGATTATCTGCATGTGGCATAGAATAAAATGCTCTTAATGATGTTGGAAAATCTTTGATTACTATACCTTCTCCATACTTATTTTCAAGAGATTTTTCATATTCTCTAGTTATATCTGCTCCATGATCTACACTATGACCAGCATTTTTTAGTGTTTTTATCGCATCTGCGTAGCTTATTATTTTTATATCTGGAACTTCTAAGTCAACATTTAATGTCTGGAGCTCTTTTTGGTTATTTTCTTTCACTGATTTTATTATTGCTTTCAATACTTTTATAATTGTATCTATAACATCATCTACATTTACAAATGCTCTTTCTATATCCATTTGTGTTATCTCTGATAAATGATATACTGTATTTGATTTTTCTGCTCTAAAAACAGGTGTTATCATAAATACTTTGTCAAGGCCACCTATAATTGCTAATTGTTTATATAATTGTGGTGATTGTGCCAGATATGCATTTTTTTCATAATATTTAACTGAGAACAATTCTGCACCTCCTTCACTTGCTTCTGCTATAATTGATGGTGTTCTTATTTGTACATAATTTTCATTCATCAAAGTAGTTGTAAATGTATTTAAAATTGTCGATTGTATTTTAAATATTGCTGCGGTTTCAGCTCTTCTTAAATCAACATATCTATAATTTAATCTTACATCTAATTCTGCTGGTACCTTTCCAGTAACTTCAAATGGAATTTTTGTTGATAACGGATTCAAATTTTTTATTTCTAGAGGAATTATTTCACATCCTGTCTTTGCTTCTTTACTAGCTTTAACAGTTCCATATATTTCAACTATACTCTCTTTAGGTAAAGACATGGATTTTATTATTTTCTGATCTACAATACCTTTTTTACCAATAACTTGTATTATACCTGTATTATCTCTTAACAGTAAAAATGTAATATTTGAAGTTTCTCTTACTTCATGAACCCAACCAGCTATTTTTACTTTTGTACCATCTAAATTTGGTGTTATTTCGCTAATATAGTGGTCTCTTATCATATATGCACCACATAAATTTATATTATAATTATATTTTGATTTTAAACTTTTTATTTTATGAATATAAGTATTATAAATATAAGTATAAATATTATATAAATTAAAAGGATAAGTTTAATAAATTATATCCAAATTCAAAAAAAGAAAAGAAATAAAAATAAAAAAAATAAAAAGGAAATAAAGGATTACTTTGCTAATACTATCTGTATAGCACTAACTTTTGACCTTGTACCATCTTCGTTAGTTAATTCTTCTGATGATGTTGTTATGCCTTTGAGGGTAAGATTCTGTAAGAATCTATTTGTTACTATTTCTTTTACATCTACTGCTTTCGATATAGAGTTTCCTCTTGCTTTTATAATTACTTCAGATGCACCGCTGTTAAATTGTGTTACAACAGCAAGTACATAGTTCATTGTAGGTTTTCTTCCTATATAAATTACATTTTCATTTCCTTTTTCGTTTTGTTCTTGTTCATTCATAGAAATCACTTTCTGATCGCTTTATTGTTAAATATGTTTATATGCAAATATATTTAAGTATTATGTATCTTTTTATTTTGTATCAAATAAAATTAATTATTTTTATAATATTTATAATGTTAATAATAATGAATTACAATATAAAATTATTAATCATATTATTTTTATTGTCTTATTATTTATTTTTTATTTAAGAATTATTTTAGAACTAATATTATCACTAATCAAGTAATTTTTTTATATCTTTATCTTTAAATAGATCCTCTATATAAATATCTTTATTTATTTCTTTTATTTTATAAAGAGGATAAACTGCTGCAATATTTCTCAATAAAATTATTTCATCGTAAATATTTGCTTCTTTTGCATTGTCAATTTCTACATTGATTGATTTAATTGTATTTATTATAAGATCCTTGAGTAATTGTTTTAATCTTCCTTCAGAAATTAAATTATCAGAAATAATCATTTCTGCATCTTTTTTATCTTCGAGTTCGCAACTCTCCTTATCAAAAAATTTTTTGCCAAATGATCTTATATATGTAGGTGCAATAGGATAAAAAATTTTATAAAATACATAGCCAAATGGAATTGCATACGAATAATTTAAAATAATTTCTTTTGATACAATTCTTTCATTCCAGTCATTAAGGTTCTTAATGTAATTAAAAGTATTTTCTAACTCTTTTGATGGTGGATTTTTATAAATGTTATAATTTAATCCTTCAATAAGATTTTTTATAATAAGTGCTCTTCCATTTTCTATATCTGTAATTGAGATAAATCTCTCCTTTAATTCTAAATTATCCCATGAGTGTTCTGACCAGTATTTAGAAACAGAACTCATCGAATTTATACTATAATAAAGCAAATTTAATAAGTGTACCATATGTTTTCTTTTGAACACAACACCATTGGGTAGTGTTATGTTTTCTGCCTTAACATCTCCTTTTTTTCTTCCATAATTAATAAAAGTCAATATATATTTTATATTATAATTCTTTTTCTTTAGATAATCCTTAATATACGGTATAAGCCATTCAGGTAAATTGTATTTATTTATAAAAGATCTAATAATTTTTTCATCAAATTTTAACATTACTAACGCCTTAATTGTTTCTGCGTCAATACAAAAAATAATATAAAAAAATATAAAATAAAAAAATAAAATAATTAATAATTATAAGTTTATAAAAATTATTTGATTATTAATTATTATTTTTAATTATTAATTATTATTTTTAGTATATATTAGTACATCCTCATACGGCCTTGATATCTGACTTGTTCTAACACCATAAATTGCGCGTATGCCTGATTTATGTGCTACATCGATAAGTCTTTGTGTTATTATGCCATTGAAAACAATAATCTTTGCATCTTTAATAGCAGGTATTTTTGGTATTAATTCACTTATAGGTAATTCAGTTATAATATTTCCTGAAGAATCATATATTCTTCCACGGAGAGTGTTATGTAGTTCATTTAATGCAGAAATAAACTTTTCCTTATTTGAGGCATAAAAATTTATATTTTCTTTTTCTTCATCTGGTTCACTATCATGTTCTGTTTGCTGGAAAATTGAAGGCACATCTTCACTCTCATCTTCTTCATTACCATCTATACTTTTTATATTAAATGTATTAAGTTTCTTCTCTTGTGTTTGCTGTGGCTTGAAGAGATTTGATGATATGGCAGTTGGACTTAAAGGAGTATTTTCTGTATTATGCTGTTGTGTTTGCTGCGTTTGCTGTGGTTGCTTAAAAAATTGATGTTTATTTTTTTGTATATTCTGATTCTGCTGTGCTGGTTGCTGATATAAATCTTGCCTATTGTCCTTCTTAATGGTATGTATTATCTGTTCTAATGGTATCCTTGATCTCAATGATTTAATTATTTCTTTTCTTGTAAGTTCTTCAACTTCCTTTCCATCCGGTGCTCTTGCAACAAAATCTACTTCACCAACATTCATTATTCCTTTTAAGATTATATCGCCGCCTCTATCACCATCAAGGAATAATGTTGTTTCCTTAGTTTTTATAAGTTCAATAATTGTTTTTGGAATTACTCCTGTTGCACCACCAATAGCAATACAATTTGTTATATCATTTTTCAATAAATTGACAACATCTGCTCTTCCCTCAACTAATATTACATCGTCGCTTGTAGCAACATCAGGGCCTGCAGGCAGATTCTCAGGTCCATAGGTTGTAATTACACTTGCTTTTACATCAGATTCAACAAGATCACTTAATTCTCTACTATCTGGTAATTCCATAGTAAGCAATTGTTTTATTAATTCTTTTGCTCTATTTATTATTTTCTTTCTTTTTTCGTTTCTTGTATCTTCTATCTTCACTATTTTAAATGTAGTTTCAAAAGGGCCAACTCGATCAACTGATTCTATAGCCGCTGCAAGTATACAAGTTTCAACCCTATTAAGCGATGAAGGTAAAAATAATTTACCTGTTGTATGATTGTTTGTCGGGTTTGTATCAATTTCTATTCTGCCTATTTTTCCATTTTTTTGTAATTCTCTTAAATCAAGATCTCCTCCAAGAAGCCCCTCTGTTTGCCCGAAAACAGCCCCTATAATATCTGGCTTTTCTACAAGCCCATTAATCTCAAAATCTGCTTCAACTAAATATTTTAAGATGTCTATGTATGTTTTTGCCATATAATCTACCTCTTTATTTTTTTATTTTTTTTGTATTTTATATTTTTATATTTAGGATACGTCATAAAAAGGTTTTATATGGATGTCAATTAATGAGTTAATAAGTTATACTGTTAGAATAATTTGTAATCTACTTTCTAGTAAAAGAAGGTTGATTGCATATTTAATATTATATATAAACTTCATTATTATTGACATAATATAAACCTTTAAATATGAGTCTCCTAAATAATATTATATAATAAAGATAAATATATAAACTTTAGCAATCTTTATATCTTATAATATTTTATATTTATTTTTTTATTTTAAGGTTTTGAAATAAGAAATATAAGAAGTCTTATTAGTTTTTCATTAATTTTATCAATATTTTGGTACTTTCTTAATTTTGATTCTAATATTAAAATCATCAAAAGAGTTAAAATACAAATACAAATATAAAGTGACAAAATGTCAATATATAATGATGAAGAGGATGAATCACTTAGAAAGGAATATATATCAAAAGGAAAGGAAAAATCAACTACTAATGAATTTAATGAAAAAACTAGCATTATTCTTTCAAAATTTTTTAATAAAGGAATTATAAAAAAAGTTGATTATATAATTGCAAGGGGTAAAGAAGCTGATATATATATTGCTGAAGCGGGAGGTTCTGAAATTGTTGCAAATGAAAAATTTATAATCCTTAAATTATTTAGAATTGAAACTTCCTCATTTTTTAATATAAGGGATTATATTGTGGGTGATCCTAGATTTAGGAAAATTAATAGAGCAAAATACAGTTTAATTAATGAATGGTGCAAGAAAGAATATAGAAATCTACAGATTGCAATAGAAGCCCATGTTAATGCACCTAAACCTTTTATGTTTAAAAAGAATATACTTGCAATGTCTTTAATAGAAAACAACGGCAAACCTGCGCCAAAATTACACGATATTTTATTAGACAATCCTCAGAATGTTTATAATCAAATATTAAAAAGTGTAAGTTTACTCTACAATATGGAACTTGTTCATGCGGATTTGAGTGAATATAATATATTGATAGCAGATAAAGAGGTTCCTTATCTAATAGACTTTGGTCAAGCTGTTGACATTAAGCACCCAAATGCACTTCAATTCTTAAAGCGCGATATTACAAATATTTCAACTTATTTTTCAAATAAATATAATATAGAAACAGATCCTATAAAAATAATAGATAAAATAATAAAAGGAAGAGATTAATAATAGCTTAATTTTTGCTTATTAGATTAGATATATTAATTATTGATGTATGTTTTAATGTATCTGCTTCTGCTCTATTAATTTTATATTTTTTATATAGTGTATTAATTATTTTTTTATTTACTCCTGTTGATGGATTTTTTGCCTTTAATGAACATACGTCAATATAAGGTTTAATAGAAATTTCATATGTACCAAGTTCTTTCGCTTTATCTATTATTTCTTGTTTATCAAATCCTATCAATGGTCTCATTATAAATTCATTTATTTTACTTTCAGTTGCTATGAGATTATTAACTGTTTGAGAAGCAACCTGTCCTATACTTTCACCAGTCACTATAACGTTTGCACCTTCTTTTATAGCAATTCTATGCGCCATTCTATAAAGGAAATGCTTGAATACTATTAATTCATATTTTCCATTGATACCAAGTATTGATGTCTGATAATAGTGTGAAGGCATTATATAACAGTTAGCTTGCGGATAATATTTATTCAATAAAAAGAGGATTTCTTTCATTTTTGAGTTCATAATATCATCATTACTAGAGAAGGCGTGCATATGTAAATAAATTGGTAAGAGCCCTCTTTTCATCGCATAAATTGCGGCAACTGGTGAATCTATTCCACCTGAAAGTAGTATTATAGCCTTACCTGAAGAGCCTACAGGTAATCCGTTAGCACCTTTTATTTTTTCTTTGTATAAAAATGTGCCTTCTTTTGTAATATTTATATATAAATTATTTTTGCCATTTTTATCTATACTAAAATTAAGCGCTTTAATATTATTAATAAATTTAGTAACTATTTGGTGTGAATCATATTTAAATTCTTTATAAGATCTAGTTACAATAATTTTTACATCATGTTTATTATTCATCAAAATATCTGCAGCTGAAATTATTTTGTTAATATCATTCTCAATAATTAAGGTTGGGGCAAACCAAGATATTCCAAATATATATTTAAGTTTGTTAATTATCTTATCTATATCTGAATTGTTGCTTAACTCAATTAAAAATCTATCTCTTAAATTTTCTATTTTGTCATATTTTTCTTCTTTGAGTGCAATTTTTATATTTTCAAGAAGTTTGTTTATAAATGTGGACCTATTTTTGCCTTTCATCCAAATTTCTCCAAAATGAATAACAATCTTGTCATATTTATTATAACCTAAATTATAATTATGTCTTTTCATAATATCATCTAATATTATACTAATAATTAATGGATTTTAATCAATTTCAATTTTGATTCAGAGTTGTTTATCAATGTTTATAAATATTTATATTTTTATACATCTATCTAATTTTACATATTTGAATGTTCATAGCAATCTATAAATAGCTTATTTTTAAATATTTTCAATAAATCAATAAAAATATAAAATTAATAATTGATTTATAATTAAATATAAATATATAATGAACTATAATAAATAATAAATTTATAAAAAATAAAATATACTTATATAAAAATTAAAAAGTAAAAAGGAGTGATAATATGTTTACAAAGAAAATTAATGATTTTATAGAAAATTCAAAACATATAATCAATATAAGCTACAAACCAACAAAAGAAGAATTCAATAAAGCTATTAAATTAACATTATTAGGTATTATATTGATTGGACTTATTGGTTTTATAATATCTGTAATTATCAGCTTTATAACTGGTACTCCATTATAATTTTATAATAATATTTTTTATAAAATTTATTTTTTCATTTTTCCATTACTAATATATTTATTGTTTATTATTTTTAGGAAATTTTATGGAAGTTGAAATAAATTTTAATAAGTCAGCTCAAGAAAATGCTAATGAATATTATAATAAATCAAAAAAGATGTTTACTAAAATAGAAGGAGCAAAAAAAGCAATCAAAGAACTTAAAGATCAACTAGATAAACTAGAGAAAATTAAAAATAAAGAAATGGAAAAAGCCAAAAATACTAAATTGATTGTAAAGAAGGAATGGTATGAGAACTTCCATTGGTTTTTTACGAGTTATGGTAATCTTGTTATAGGTGGAAGAGATGCGGGACAAAATGAATTGATTAATTCTAAATATTTTGAAGATAATGATCTCTTTTTTCATGCAAATATTTTTGGAGCATCATTAGTGGTATTGAAAAATGGTGTTTTTTCAAATAAAGAAGAGAAAGAAGAAGTTGCTCAATTCTCAGGTTCATATTCAAGTGCATGGAAGGAGGGGTTAACATCGATTGATGTTTATTCTGTAAAACGCAATCAGGTTAGTAAATCAACAAATAAAGGTTCATTAGGAAGAGGTAGCTTCTTAATAACAGGAGAACGTGAATGGTACAACGTCAGCTTGTCATTAGTTGCTACTATTATAGAAAACAAAGATGTTAAAAAATTTAATATAATGCCTAAATTATGCTATGATAGATTGAATAAAGATAATAGTAGCAATAATAAATATGCAGTAATAGAGATTGGTGATGAAGAGAAGTCAACAGCGGCAAAGAAACTGGCAAAATTTTTCAATATAGAAGTTGATGAAGCAATGAAGCAGTTGCCTAATGGTGGGTTTAAGATTATTCTAAATTTGAAATAATTTATTTTATAATATAGTGCAGGGAGAGAGATTTGAACTCTCGAAGTCCTAAGACACTAGGCCCTGAACCTAGCGCGTTTGACCAAGCTCCGCCATCCCTGCTTTATCAATTTATAGTCTGTATAAATATTATAATATCTATAATTTAAATATTATTTATAAAGTTTAAATAAGTCTGTTTATTATATCTTTTGCAATTATTTCTAATATTCTTAATTTATTTTAATTTTAATATGTTTCTTTATATTTATAATAAATTAATTTAAATTATATTAGTTAAATTATATTTAATATTTATTGATATTTTATTTAATAGTATTTAATAAAGGTAAAATAACAAATTGGTATAAATGTCAGATAAGAAAAAGATTAGTGTTGCAGTTGCAAGTGCAGTTGGATTAGGTGCAATAATAGGTGCAGGTATATTTGTATTGAGTGGTACAACAATTGCCCTAGCTGGTGCTAATGCTATATTAGCATTTTTACTTGTTGGATTAGTAGTTATAATATTGGCGATGGAATATGGAGAGCTTGGGTCAATCATGCCTAATGCGAGCGGTGCATCATATTCATATGTTTATCAAGCATTTGGAAGCGAAATGGGCTTTATAACAGGTATATTATTTTATCTGAGTTTTGCTGTAAGCATATCAGTTATAGCTTTAGGATTTGGTGCTTATTTTGTCAGTTTATTTAATATTTCAATTAATCCTATTATAATAGCAATAATTATTATCGCGATATTAACATTAGTAAATTTGAAAGGTATAAAAAAAGCCGCAAAAGCAGATAGTATTTTAGTAATAATAAAGATCTCTGCTTTAATCCTTTTCATTTTGTTTGCGATTTTTGTTGCTTTTAAATCTACTGGCATTAATATATCTAATTTTTCTATAAGTAAATCACAGGGAAGTATTCAATCATTGATAGCAGCTACTATAACAATTATATTTGCGTATTCTGGCTTTCAGAGCATCTCTAGTATAACATCTAAGATAACAGGTGGTCCAAAAGGAGCATCAAAATCTATACTAATAGCGGTTATATCGAGTATGATAATTTATATATCTATAGTAATAGCACTTTTACTCCTAGCTCCTGCTTCAAAGTACACTATCAGCGGTGATCCTTTATCTACTGCACTTTTGTACAGTCATTCTCCTACATGGATTGTTGATATAGTGGATTTTGGTGCACTGGTTGCGACTACTTCTGCAATTTTGGCGCTGATATTAACTTCTTCAAGAATACTATATCAAATAAGTAAAGATCGATTATTACCGAGATTTTTCAGAAAATACAATAAAAATGACGATGTGGCAATAAATGGTGTGTTAATAACTGCCTTTATTGCAGTAATTTCATTATTTGCAGGAAATATTTTCATAATAACTGCAATCAGTGATTTTGGCCTAATATTTTCATATTTAATGACAAGCTTGTCATTGATTCATTTTAGAAGGAGGAATATAATAGGCTCTGTTAAAACTCCTTTATATCCCTATTTATCAATCATCGTTATATTTGCGCTAATACTCTTTATGTATGGAATGCCAAGTGAATCTTTATTAATTGGTGTAGTAATAATCATAAGTTTGCTTATAATATACTACTCTCTCAGAGAAGTTGAAAATAAAAAAGTTATTAGGATACATTTATTCAAATAACAAATACAAATAAAAGGTATGAAGTAAGATAATAAGTATTTATAAAAATAATTTTATAATAATACAAGTTAAATAAATTAAAATATAAACAATAATTGTGATTATATGCTTGTTGGAATTGTTGGTGCACCAAACAAAGGAAAAAGTACCTTATTTTCAGCACTTACAATGCACGAAGTTGAAATTGCTGATTATCCTTTTACCACTATAAATCCAAACTTAGGTGTTGCATATGTTTCCAAGGAATGTGTTGATAAAGAATTAAATATAAGTTGCAATGCACGTAATTCTCTATGTATCAATCATGTAAGATTTTTTCCAGTTAATATAATAGATGTTGCAGGTCTAGTCGAAGATGCACATTTGGGTAAAGGTATGGGTAATCAATTTCTCAATGATCTTGCTAGTGCAGATGCGTTAATAGTTGTAGTTGATGCAAGTGGCAAGACAGATGCACACGGAAACAAGGTCGATTACGCAGATCCTATCAATGATGTTAATATGGTTACAAATGAAATTATTGAGTGGATTAGTGGCATAATAAAAAAACATATAAATATAATATCTAAGCGTGAAGATGGAGTTGAAGCATTATAT
>JBMFSA010000003.1:0-66782 GCA_049967795.1 Candidatus Micrarchaeia archaeon
TTTTGAAAATTTTTTAAAAAATATAAAGTACAATATTAAAAATTTAATACATTATATTTAACAAGAAGACTTACATAGGTGCTGAGATGCTAATCTTAAAACTTGGAGAAGATGGTGAAGAAAAATTGATAGGCCATAAAGCCTATAATCTAAATAAAGCAATGACCTTATCCAATGCAGTGGTGCCTTCAGGTATTGTTGTTACAACTGAATTATATGATGTATTGCTTGACAGAGCAGGTCTAAACGAGAATCTATTACATCAGTTGATAAAACAAGATAAATTAAATGTGATAAGAAGAAAAATAATCAATGCCAATCTTCCAAAAGAATTTGTAGATGAAATTTATAAGAATATTAAAGCTGTTGATGCACCTTATGTAGTAAGAAGTTCTTCTACTTTTGAGGATTTGAACCAAAGTTTTGCAGGTATGTATGATTCATTTATAAATGTGCGAATAGATGATGTAATTGATAAAATAAAAATGGTTATGGCCTCTCAATTTAACGAACGAGCTAAATCATATTTTTCTTTTTTTAAGAGTAATAATGAAATGCCAAAGATGGCAGTAATTATCCAAAATATGATAGCAAATGCCAAATATGGTGTTTCTTTTTGTTTTAGTGTAAATAAGGAAGATAAATATATTATTGAAAGTAATGTGTCTGATCCGACCTTGGTTACTTCCGGAAAAGGCAAAAATGACATATTTTATATAACAAATAATAATATTATTAAAAACACAAGATTTCTAGGAATAAGTAGCTTATTTGATTATGAAATAGATAGAATAGTTTCAATGGCAAAAGAATTAAAAAAGATTGTATTTCCATTAGACATTGAATTTGCCGTTAAAAGAAATCAAGTTTTTCTGCTTCAATTAAGAAAGATGACTAAAGATGTGCCAATTCATAATGCTCGGAATAAATTTGGCATTCCTGCAGCAGAGGGCAAAGCGAAAGGAATAGTAAAGTTATTAAAGCCGGGTTTTGATAGAGATCTAAAATTAACAAAAAAAGATATTATAGTTGCACCAGAGATTTGGGTGGAAGAAATCGATGCAATAAAGAATGCTGGTGGAATATGTCTTGAAGTTCCAAGTATACTTAGCCATGCAGCAATAATTGCTAGGGAATACAGTATACCTTGTGTAGTAGGGGCATACAATATTTGTGATCAGGTTTTAGATGGTGAAAGAATAGAAATAAATGGCTCAACGGGGGAGATAAAATTACTAGATCAAAAGGACGTAAAGCTAAGCTTTAAACCAGACGAAATTAATCTTGAAATTATGAATCTGCAGCCTTATTGGTTTGATAAACATTTCGTACTCTTGTATGAATTAGATAATAAAATAATTTTATTTAGTATATTAAAAGATAGAGACCCCAATTTACTAGTGCATTTGGTTGATAAACTTTCAGAATTCAAACCAGTAATAGATGGTGAAATAGATACATGGTATAGCTATGCGCTGGTATTTGAAATGAGCCATCTAAAACAGGGATTAAAGATGGAATTAGAAAAGGCAGAAAATATTGCTTCGAATAGTCAAAAGGATAAGATAATTGAATATAAAAAAATGTTAGAAGCAAAAGCGCAGAAAAATTATTCTACTGCACTAAAAGAATATAATAATTTTACAAAATCCAAGAATAAAGACCTTTTATATAAATCTTTTATACACGTAGAGGAGGCAAGTGCATATATAAACATAATAAAGCTTTTGAGCAGTAGTTTTATAAAAGAGAGAATAAAGAGAGATGAATTAAGCTATAAATTTGCACTTGATATACAGCAAGATAAAAATATACTCTTTATACGCGACAAAATATATTCTTTGATAGATAATATAATTTCAATTGGAAAGCAATTGGGTGTGGATAAAAAAGATTATACTTCAAATCTTGCTTACATAAAAGAGCTATTAACAAAGCAGTAAAGGTTGCAGGATTTACTATTGAAAGAGAAAAATGAACCTCTACCACAGGGAATTAAAAATCTAACATCCTAAGGAATTCGGGCAGTATTTGTTCTTTCTATATTTTATCGGAGTTGAGTACTTTAATCGATTGCCGCAGGTCACGCCTAACTGCAATTTGCTGAGATAAAAAGGTATAAATACTTATATACTCGATTATTCAATAGAGCAACACAAACACAAAATATAATAATATTTTTATAGAAGTTTAATTGAGTAGATTGCTAAAGCAAACGCTCCACAAATAAATAGAATACCTTACCTAGCTATTGTAATTATATTAGTATTAGTCGTGGTTGGGATTGTATTGCTGTATGTGCAGAAAATAGGCGCATATCAATTATTAAGCTATAATTACATACTCCTTAAATCTCATACGAAAAGATAGCAAAAAGACCGCTGATAGGGTGTATGTAAAAAATAAGGATATTAAATAAGTAGAGAATTATACGTATTTGAAGCCTCATGATTTGTATGACTAATGAAAATGATAGTAAGTGGCAGAAACTGGAGACAAGCTTATCGCGTGAGCTACCTAAAGTGATAAAGTTTTTTATTAACTCTACAGGGCTTGAAGTTGCAGTTCCTAGCTTTAAGCTATCAGAAAAATTTCATGATATAGAATGGTACACTGACAATACTATATTCATAAACCCGAGCTATATGCCAAAAGGTGAAAAGATAAGCTATAAAGCAATGCTCGCACACGGGTATTTTCACAATGTCCAGTATGTCTTATTCAAGTTTTATGAAACAGAAATAAAAAAAGAGCTTAAGGAAACTCTCAATCAGGAGAAGCTTTCTGACTTAATAAATAACTTTGTGGAAAGCTCCGCCATGTTCTTTGCCGCAGCATACATCACAAAGGAAATGAGTGGCAAAACTAGAACAGATAAAATAGTAAAATATCTCAAATCAAAAGGATTCACACATCCAAAAGGCAAGTTTTACAGTGGCAATGAGGTTATACTATCAGCTTATTCCAAAAATAATTACGACTTAAAGAAAACATTAAAGCAGATACTGAACCCTTCCGGAGCTGTCAAAATAATGAAGGAAAGGGCAGGATCACCAGCGACCCTATAATTTACAGCTTGAAAGGTAGGGTAGGTATATTTGAAAGCTTGGTGAAGCTGGGCTACGCCACTAATGCTGGCAATGGCTACGAGCTCACAAAGAAGGGCATGAGGTTTGTGGACCCAGACAGGATCCTAAACGGAGTCAGCAACTTGGGCTCGGACTGCATATAAGGCTTATGGAAAAGACTATTGAAAAGCTCTACGAGGAGAACATGCTTGTAGTAGAACCAAAAGAGAAAGATGTTCCAGACCTTGTCGTTTATCTGGTAGATAAGAAGGTGAAGAAGAAGTACCTGTGGGCTGACAATGAGAGGATGGCTTATGGGATTCAGACAAGCGCTAGAGAAGACGCCATACTGGCTAATGCTAGGAAGAAAGAAAAATATAATATACTTATAACATAGGTAAGCTATGACGAAGGAATATTAAGTGAAATAAAGAGAATTACAAATAATGAAGATCAATATTATTTGATAAAAAATTAAAGGTGACTAGATGAGATCTGGTGCATTTCAACATCAAAAG
Source organism: Candidatus Micrarchaeia archaeon (assembly GCA_049967795.1). Lineage (GTDB taxonomy): Archaea > Micrarchaeota > Micrarchaeia > Micrarchaeales > Micrarchaeaceae > JAJZYD01. The sequence continues at coordinate 3,587 of JBMFSA010000003.1, forward strand.
GAAATTGGGACATATGTAAAAACAATATGTTATGGGGGATAGATGCAAGGTACTACATAACAATTAAAGATTTTATGAGAGAAGGAGATGAAGCTGTTGTTTATACACATGGTGGTTACTTTCAAGCATTAATTTTGATTCAAAGGAAAAGTAATTTACAGTGAAGAATATTTGGTTGGAAGAAAGGTAAACCCCTTTTCTGTTTCCGTACAGAATTAAGTTTGATATACTGCTGGAACCGAACCAATAAATATAACGCCAGGGTAGGGATTTGAACCCTAAAGTCCTTGCGGACACTGGTTTGCTTGTGCATCATCGCTTAGCTCAGCTCTTGAAATTCTAAAAACTCAAGACCAGCGCGTTACCAGATTCTGCCACCCTGGCATATATTAGTTTTTGTATAGAAATATTTATGAATATTGCGTATTGATCTGCAAACAAAATCAAATTATAAATATAATAAAAATTAAAAATATATAAAAGAAAGAAAAATAAAAACATATACAAAAGAAAAATTAAAAATAAAAAATAAAAAGAAAAAAGAAAAGAAAAGAAAAAAGAGGAATGATCAAGGTGGAGAAGCTAAATGTTCATATATTCCATTAGCGCCTATAAATAATGCCAGCAGTGCCGCTATAATGAACAAACATGCTAGGAAATAATATGCATACTTATTTTCTTTAGAGTTGACATAAACTAACGGAGAAAATATTGCCGCTAATGAAGAGAATAAATAGAAGCCGAATGATGGCAAGAAATCTATTCCTTTTTCTAGGCTTAATGCTGCAATAGCATAGGTTTCAACCAGCATATATATTCCTATAAAGAGCCCAAACATTGACAATATCTTGATGTCCATCTTTTTATAATACATAACTGCTGCCGACATCATTATCAATCCAAGAAATAGCATCGGATCTCCAAAGAGCATGTTATAAGCACTCAAAGCACCAGGAAACGGCCATAAAAATGACATAAAGAATCCACTTATAAAATCAAAAAATCCCATAACAAAGCCAGGCACAATCAAATTATCTACACGCTTCCCCTTTGCTGCTTTTACAAAATATACTGCAATAAGAGAGGCGCTTGCCGCAACTGCCACCAACATAATAGTGAGTGGATCTACAAATACCATATCATCACCATTTATCATTCAATAGAAAGTATTAAAAATGTTTTTAAATGAAAATCTAAATAAAGTTTAAAGTATTAAATTAAGATATTATTAATTGATTAATACACCGCAGAAATAATAAAAATAATTAAAATAAAAATAATTAAAACACTTAAAATAAAATAACCAAAATTAAATTTAAAAGATTAAAAATTAAAAAAGAAAAGGAGCATACAAAAGCAAAAGTATATAAGTATTTATTATATAATATTTAGCAATAAATTGAAGTATTTATTAAATTATTAATTAAAAAATAGTTAATTTACAAATAATTTTTATCAAAGTTTATCAAGGTGCTATTTTGGGAAGTATACCTAGAAAATGGAAGAAAAAAGGAAGGATGCGCTGGAAGTGGAAGAAGAAGAGGCGCAAAAGATTGAAGAGAGCTCAAAAGAGAAGAGTCGGAGAGCTCCAGTAAATGTAATACTGGATAATAAGAATATTGTTTATTCTTATTTTATTTATTTTTTATTTTGTTTATTTTATTCTATTCTTAATTATTCTAAGTAATTTATTCTAAGTAATAATTAATTAATAATATAATTTATAATCAATAATATAATTTATATTTAATTTAATAAAAGTTATAATAAATATAATAAAAATAATAAAAATATATAATAAAATTATTCAAATAAATAATGCAAATGAAAAAAGCAAACAGATAAAATATTAACTATTTTAATATATTTATGCAAATCGGACAAGAGCCTGTCACACATAATATAATAATATCTGGAGATGTCAGAGAAGTTTCTATTCATGATGCTATAGATGAGCTGCATTCAAAGTTGCACCGCAATGAATCACAGAAGTCATGGTCTGATTCAAGCCATTTTTATTCTGATCTACTTATAATAGGAATATGGGCCTTCTTTTTGTTTATTGTCCTATCTTCTCTATCTGGATTTTTAATTGTATTCTTCATAACTATTGCACCTCATTTTGTTGTGCATGCTGTTTTAATCTTAACTTTATTGTTCTTCTTAGTAGGGATAATTATTCCTATCTTATTATTCCGCAGCAGCTATTATTCAAGCACCCTTGGAAAATCAAAAGTTAATTCAATGATTAATGAATTAAAGACTATGAAAGATGGAGTGCCCCTTGGCATTTCATATAAGCATAAAATTGACATGACTAATTATATTGAAAGTAACAATGCATATAAGATGATGCAGCTTACAAAGAAGGTTGTTGAGGTTGGAGAGGATGCACCTATCAGCATTGATTATCTTCACGAGCCCAACTACAATGTGCTTAATATAGGCAGCTCTGGCTTTGGAAAGTCTGTAACAAGCACAACTTTTGCAGTGCGCGCTTTCTTAAATCACAATGTAAGGTTTTTAATCATTGATTATAATGGAGAATATGAACAGTTTGCAGAGCAGGCAAATCTCACAATATGGCATGCAGGAAAAGATTTTAAGATCAACCTATTCAAGCTCAATGGATTGAGCCCAGAAGAGCGTGCAAGCATGGCTGCTGATAGTTTAGTTACATGTGCAGAGCTCACCTCTTTGCAGGCGACAAAAGTCAAGGCTGTTGTTATGAAGTATTATAAAGATAAGAAGATACCTAAACTGCTTAATGTATTTATAGACCTTTCAAAGAGCAGCAAGAATGAGCTAATATGCCAGAGGCTTAGAGCTATACAGCGGGTTGTTGGGAAGGAGCCAAAGGAGTTCTGGGACAACCTTCTCAATTCTAACAATGTCATAAATTTATCAGGCCTAAATGAAAGTGAGAAGGAGCTTGCAGTCCATACAATCTTAGAGAGAATATATGAACTTTTTAATAGGCAGCAAGAACTCAATTCCTCATTGAGGCTTCTTATACTTGTTGATGAAGCATGGCGCACTACTCAAACAAAGAGATTTGAAAGCAAAGATTATGAACCTTTGATAAGCAGGATTGCAAGGCAGGGTAGGAAGTACGGGTTTGGAATATTGTTTGCAACGCAGCAGCTAAGTGATGCGCCTCTTGCATTTATCAACTCAAGCGCTATAAAGATAATACACAATTATCAAGATTCTGATACTCTTAACAGTATAGCAAGGCTTTTCAAGCTGTCTGTATTTGAATCTGCATATATAGAGAATGCAGGCATTGGAGAAGCTTTGTTGATTGATAAAGGTAGAAGGATAAAGAGAAGCCAATGGTGGAATGACTATGTAAAAGTTGTGCCGCTTGATGATGAAGAGATAAAGAGGGCTGCAAGCATGAATAAGAAGTTTGTGCCGAATCCGATTGATGAGCCGAGCATGCCTATTGATGAATATGAAGCACAGCTCAATCCTTAAATTTTTTACTACAATATACCTATTATATTGGCAATACTTTTATTTTTTGTTATATGATTGGTTATTAATAACAAGATTCTTTTATATTTATAATATTTAATAAGTGGTTGTATGAAAGTAATTGATGCAGAATCGATAAAGAAGGATTTTCCTCTTTTGTCAAGGAAGATAAATGGCAAAACAATTACCTATCTTGATAGTGCAGCAACATCGCAGAAGCCTAATTATGTAATTAATGGAGTATCTGATTTTTATATGAAGTATAATGCAAATGTTCACAGAGGGGCATATAAGCTTGCAGAAGAATCTACAGAGATGTATGAATCTTCAAGGGAAGAAATAGCAAAATTCATCAATGCATATTCATCCAACAATATAATATTTACAAGAAATACAACAGAATCTATCAATCTTGCTGCATTGAGCTGGGGTGAGCAGAACATAAAGAAGAATGATCATATATTAGTTACAGAAATGGAGCATCACAGCAATTTATTGCCGTGGATGATGCTTGCAAAAAGGAAGGGGGCTGTGCTTGATTATGTTAAGGTCGATAAAGAAAAAGGGCTTCTCAACGAAGAAAGTTTTGAAGAGAAGCTTAAGAATAATCCTAAGCTTGTTGCAATAAGTCAATCATCAAATGTTCTTGGTAATATTATTGATGTAAAGAAGTTTACAAAGAGAGCACACAATGTTGGAGCAAAAGTGATGGTTGATGGAGCCCAATCTGTGCCGCATATGCCTGTAGATGTAAAAGATATAGACTGCGATTTCCTTGCATTTTCAGGACATAAGATGCTTGCATATACTGGTATAGGTGTATTATATGCAAAGGAGGAGCTTCTGAATGAAATGGAGCCTCTGTTTGGAGGTGGAGAGATGATATTGAGTGTTGGCTATCATGATTTTGTACCAAATGAAATTCCATGGAAGTTTGAAGCAGGAACTCCAAACATAGAAGGTGCAATATCATTAAAGCTTGCGATTGATTACTTGAAGGAGATAGGAATGAATAATATAAAAGTACATGAAGAGGAATTAACACAATATGCTATAGAAGAGATAAGCAAAATAAAAAATGTTAAAATATATGGGCCTCTTAAAAAAGGAGAGCATTCAGGAATTGTTTCTTTCTCTATAGAAAAGATTCATCCACATGATATTGCAACAATCTTCGACAAAGAAGGAATAGCAATAAGGGCGGGCCATCACTGTGCAATGCCTCTTGTAAATAATGTTTTGAATCAGCCGGCGCTTGCAAGAATGAGCTTTTATATATACAATGATGAGAAAGATATAGACAAAGCAATTGATGCAATTAAGCTCTGCAAGAAGACATTCAATATTGACTAATTATTATTATTAATTTTTTTTCTATTTATTTTCTTTTTATAATTTATATTATAACTAATTTATTATATTAGAGTTTTTAATGAGAATGCAGAATAAACTAATTTTGATATATTCTCAGGAATATCATTCTTGTAAATGGAAAGCTTTTCATGCTTTAGATATGATGGGAGCTTCATCCCTTTTATAGACTCTTCAATTACCTCTTTTGCATCATAATATTTTGGCTTTTCAATAGATACAACTTTATCTTTGTCAAAGAAGAATCCAAATGATCTATTGTGTGTTTTTATAAAAGAATTAAATGCACTCCTAATAAATATTGAAGGCCCAACGATTTTTGCATAATTAATATTTATATCGTTTATGAAGAATGCAATTATGCCGCTGTTCTCAAAGACATTTTCGACTGACATTGCAGGTTCAAAGCCGTATAGCTTGAGCTTCATTGTAATTACATCCTCAAGCTTTCTAAGCTGTTGCCATAAGATATCTTCTGCAATTTCAGGAACTTCAAAATGAACAACAAATATGCTCAAGCCGAGCTCTTTGGAGAATTTTAGAACTTTATGTTTTGAATATATATCAGAAAACTTCTTTCCATAAAATACATCTTTTGAAGGATTGTCTATAAAATTTCTTACAAAAAAGATTGCCTTTGCAAGCACTTCTTTTGATACAACAGCAGCAACATTCCTATTTTCATCTATTGGATCTACAACAACAAAATCACTATTAAATTTCTTTGACAATTCTTCAGCTTCTCCTTCCTCATATACTGTTCTATGAAGAGGAATTATAGCCAGCGGAATTTTCATTGTATAGAAATGGCTGAATAAATTGATTAACGATCCATAAGTATAAACAAGAAGCTCACACAAGTATCCAGAAAATCCAGATGTTTTTGCATCTGACCCATATATAAAATGTGATTTTAAAAATGTCTTTAAAACTCTCACTTCATCCTTCTGCCTTTCAGTAAGGTGTTCATTGATAAATATATTGTGAAGCTGCGATCTATCAACAGCCGTTATCCTTTCATCTGCATTGTTGATTTTGAATGCAGGAACTATGTCTGCAGTTATCCCTAGATCTTTTAAGATCAGCTTTACATAAGGATGCTCTGCATATTTTATTATATAACTTTCATTCTTGCTTTTGTCAACAATACTTTTAGCATATTCTACACCAAGCAATTCCATCTGGTCTTCATGATAGCGTTTTGGGAACAATAAAAATAAATCAATATCATGGCTTCCTCTTACCTGTGTGTTGTGTGCTATTGAGCCTACTGCGAGCACCTCTACATCTTTAGGTATTATCTTTTTGAGCCTAAATACAAGCTCATTTGAATATTCTGCTATAACATTGAATTCTTCAGGAGTTGGCTTTACTTCTTTTTTAATCTCCTCTATTATATTATCTATTTTATTATATTTATTCTTGGATAATTCTAGCATGATTGAGCACCATTATAATATTTAATATTTAATATTTAATTTTAATATTTAATATTTAATTAATAGTATTCAATTAAAATTATTTAATTGATATTTAACTCATTATCTTTAACTTTTTATGTTGAAATACTTAATAAAGATAAATAGATAAAAATATATAATTATTTAATTATTTCAAAAGTTAATATAATATTCTATAACATTTTTCTAAAATATTTTCAAATGTGCATAATAAATATTTAATAATAAATTAAATAATAAATAATAAAATAATTAAATTTATAAATTAGAGTTGAATAAATTATTGATGAGGGCTCGTAGTTCAGTAGTAGAATGTCTCGTTCGCATGATATAATTTATCAAAGCCGAAAAACGAGAAGATCGCGGGTGCGATTCCCGCCGAGTCCATACAAATTAATAAAAAATAAAAACACAAAAAATAATAAAAAAATAATTTTACTTATTTTATTTATTTGTCTGCTCTTCTTTGCTTGATGTCTTTGATTTATTTTTGCCTAAAAGTATTGTAACTCCTAAATATGAAATCTTATATCCTATGCTAGCAAATAGAAAAAGTATCACAATTTCAATTAGATAATCAGAGCTTGTCCTTAATACTTCATTTATATTCAAATCTAAATTGGTTAATGTTGCATTCACAGTACTAGATGAAGAAACTGATGGAGATGTTGTTTGAAAAATCATATTGTTCAATTGTATGCTTTCATACAATTCATATCCTTCATACAATGTTGCAAGGATTATTATTATACCGACTATTAAAAGTATATTTCCTTTATAATCCATAATAAAACCATTTTGTTTTTATATTAACTTTCAATTATATATATTATTGAATATTTATTATTTATTCTATATTTAATAAATTATAAGAGTTTTTATTTTTTAAAGTACTATTTTATATTATAATAAATAGTAATGATGATAATATTATAATATATTTATTGTTGTTTAAATTTTTGAAGTAGATTATTTATTAATTAATATTGTATATAATTAGATGATTTTATGAATAAGACTGCAATATATATAATATTAATACTTATTATTTTAGCTGCAGTAGCATCTTCACTGCTTGAAAATCTAACTATAAATCCATATACTAAAATTGCAGATATCGCTATTATTATAATTTTCGGAATTGCAATAATAGAAATTATTGCTTATTTTCTCTATAAATTTATATACAATAAAGGAATAAAGAATGAAGCAATGGAAATAAAGGATCTATTTAAAATAATTACATATTCAATACTTATAATTCTATTGCTCAGCTTTTACAACGTTAATATTTTTGGCATTCTTGTAAGTCTTGGATTTTTAGGTATAGTAATAGGTTTGGCAGCGCAAACAACCTTAGGTAATCTTTTTGCAGGCATATCTATAATTATAGCAAAGCCTTTTCAGCTGGGCGATAATGTTACTGTGCTAACATGGCAATATGCGGTTGCACCACCTACTTTTACGCATTCAGAATTCTTTCCTGGATATTCGGGAAAAGTTGATGAGATAGGCTTCCTATATACAAAATTTATAGGCACAGATAATGTACCTTTCTATATTCCTAATGGAATCTTAAACCAAGCTATGATTATAAATCACCACAGAGCAGAAAGCAAGTTTTTGAGGATACGCCTTGAAATTGATAATAATATTCCTTTTTCTGCAGTAAAAAAAGTTTTTGGTAAAATTATGAAGGAACTCAAACTAACTTCATTTAAACTTGGAATTGAATCTTTTGAAAGCAGTAAATACAGAATTGTATTAAATATTGCAATTAAAGATCATATAAAGAATGAGCACCTTATACAGTCTAAGATAATGGAAAAAGCAATGCCTGAAATATTAAAATTGCAGAAGTTGAATTCAAATAAATAAATAAATAAATTTAAAATAAATTTAAATATATCGTTTGTTTAATAAATCTATTTAAATTGTTTTATAATAAAAAGGTGAAGAAATTGAATGACAAAAAAGATTCAGGCTGCCCTAAAATAAAAATTAAGGCGATGAAAGATGGACCAAATGTAGTAACTGTAGATGATAAGGTTAAATTTGCACTGTGCAGATGCGGGCATTCTGCAAATAAACCTTTCTGTGATGGAACACACCACAAAATAGAATTCAAAGCAGAAGAAAAAGAACTTTCTATGGATTAATTTTTCTTTTCTTTTTTTCTTTTTATTTTTTAATTTTTTAAATTATAATTTGTATTTATTGCCTTTGTTGATAAGATCAAGTAATTCAGGAAAATGATAGTGGCTGCTTTTTATTTCTGGCTTTTTACATGATATTTTTTTATATTTTGATACTTTTTCCAAGCACTTTAAGTATTGAACTACTTTATCTATTTCAGCTTCTGTCTCAACTTCATATGTTTCTTTTGCATACTTCTTTATTTTGCTGCAATAATCATTTGCTTCTGCTATAAGATTTTCTCTTATTTTTTCAATAGGATATCCCCTTCTTTCCATTCTTTTTGCAAGCGTTTTTAAATTACTTCTTAATATTATTGCGACATCATATTTTATATTTAAATCTGCAGCAAGATGTCCAACCAAAATTAAGTCCTTTCTATTCTTTTTAATATACTTATTCAATAATTTGCTTAATTTTTTTATATCAACAATTTTGGTTCCAAAAGAATCCTTTCCTATATAAACATCATGGTGTTTAGCAAAGCCATTTATTTCTAAATTTTCAATATTTATCTCTTTGCTTAACTTTTTTGCAAATGTTGTTTTTCCTGTTGCTGGGATTCCAGTTACTGCAATAATTAGCTTTTTATTTTTCTTTATTTTATTCTTGCTATTCATAGTTAAATTACCATAGAATTAGTTGGTTATTTTTATTTTGTATATTAAATTATAAATCATAGTTATAAATTATTTTTTATTGTTTTTGGGTGTGGATGGTTGTGCAGATGCAATTTCCTTTACAATTGTTCCTGCATTATCAAATAAATTATCAATAGTTTTTTTGCTCTGCATTATCTTGAGCAACATGTTTGAATTGATATTTAATTGTATATTATAATTTTTACCATTCTGCGTGATAATTGTCCAATTTCCAAATTTATAGTTTTCATATTTTATAGTTGTATCAATTACTAAAATTGCATTTTCAATTAGCTTTTGCAATAATAAAGTGAGATTCTGATCATTATTTTCTATCAATATAATTTCAGTCCTTGTCTGATCTGGTGAATAGGATACAGGTGTAATAATAGGTATGTTCTTTTGTTTTGCTGCTAATGAAAGAGTTTGAGAGATCTGGCTTGTTACTGCTGTTGCTTTTAATTCATCATCATTTAATTTTTTTACCTCATTTTTCATAAGATCAATAAAGCCATTAATATAATCATCTACATCTGACTTCATTAATTCGGTGATATTAACTATATTATTAAAATTTCCAAATCTATATGGATTATTTAAAAGGTCTTTAACATGTATTTTGTATTTTGAATATAATAAATCATCTACATCTGTAAGCAATCCATCAACATCATCATCCCATGAGTCTGCCATAAAATCACTCTCAATATAATTTTATTTATATTTATTTATATTAATATTAAAATTACATATATATTTTATAAATCTTTTGTATAAATCTAATTATCAGATTTTTATACAACTTTGAAACACTTAATAATATATATCATCATAAAGAATATTATAAATATTATAATGATTCGATAGGAACAAAAGAGAAATAAAAATTCATTAACTTTTATATTATATACTAATAATTAAATAGGAGATTTTATGGATGATGCTAGCATAGATTTAGGTCAGAGCTCAAATGTAAAGCAGAGAATAGAGAAAGACATCAAGCTGTTTTATAATAGTTTGTCAAAATTAGAGAAAATAAGAGATGCAAAGTCATTGAAGATTATTGAACTTGCAAAGAAGTATGCACTTGATTCAAAAAGTTTTATGGATAAAGGGGATTATTATACTTCTTTTTCATGCATTTCATATGCTCATGGCTTGCTGGATGCAATATTGTTTGAGGAGTAAGTAATCAAATGTGAGGAGTTGTATATGTACAAAGAAGGTTTAGTGGAAATAAAATATCAAGATAATGCTTTCTTAAACCCTAGGTCTAGGCTTACTAGAGATATGGGCGTTGCATTTATTGATTCTAAATTTACTGAAAAAGAAAAAATAAAATTGAATGTGCTTGACCCTACCGCCGCTACTGGAATTAGAGGATTTAGATATATTATTGAAGCAGATATAAGAAATATAACTTTTTTGGAAATAAATAAAAGTGCTTTCAATACTCTTAAAAAGAATATAAAAGCTGAAAAATTTGATATCAATAAAATAAATATAAAAGCATTCAATAAGAGCATACAAGAATTTTCAAATACAACAAAGGAGCGTTATGATATTATTGACCTCGATCCGTTTGGCAGTATAAGCCCTAATCTATTTGATATTTTGAAGCTTACAAAAGATAACACTTATCTATTTATGACTGCAACAGATACCGCAGTTTTATGTGGGGCCCATGAAAAAGCATGCTTGAAGATATATGATGCAAAGCCAATGCACAACGAAATGTGTCATGAGGTTGGCTTGCGCATTCTTATAGGATATATTGCAAGGACGGCGGCACAGTTCAACATAAATGTTGAAGTAGTGTTTGCATTTTCTTATGCACATTATTTTAGGGTTCTTGTTAAATTGAAGCATAGTGCAGAAGATGTTCATGAAACATTGACAAAGAAACTAGGTTATGTATATTACTGTAATAATTGTGGATATAGATCCATTTCGGCAAGCTTCTTTCCGAATAAGCAGATATGCGAATGTGGCTCTCCATTTTTGATTTCAGGTAAGTTATGGACTAGTGCGCTAAATAATAAACATGTTCTCAAATCAATATATGAAAGAATGATAAAGATTCCGGATATAAGCAGAGCAAGTATAAAATTTGTAGAAATATTGGTGAATGAGCCTGAAATTCCTTTGTATTATTCGTTGCCCAAGCTTACAAAAAGATTAGGCCTGCCTTCTATAAAGATGGATGATGTAATAAATAGCCTCAAAGAAAAAAATTTTATTGCAGAAAGGACACATTTTGATTTTAATGCTATAAAGACTAATGCATCTATAGAAGATATAAAGGAAGCAATAAGTTCGTCTAAAAATAATATATAAAATAATAAAAATAATACTATTAAAATAATACTATCAATAAATAATAATTATAATTTTATGAATTTTGCTTCTACACCTTTTACAAAATCTTTCATCATTAATTTATACATATCTGATAGCATTCCTCTATATTCTGATTTGTCTTGTGCTATAAAGAAAAGATTTTTGATTCCTATATTTTTAATCCCTATTTCAATATCAGGTACTGCTTCTTCAATATTATTTAAATGAATAAAATAAGTATTATTGAGCTCTAATTTTGATTTACTGCAAAGTTCATTGTAGTTGCCTTTTGACATGTATGTAAAAGCCAATGAATGGTCATGCTTTATTTCAGAATGATAGTTGCTCAAGTCTATCGGCTCTACAGAGATTTTAGCTCCTGGCGCGATGTCTTTGAGCACCTGCTCCTGTATGGAATAGTTTAGCTTTTCAAGATCTTGTAGAGTATTGAAGCTTTTATCTGTAAACTGGCTTATGAGTTTGTTATTTATATCATCGCTTGTTTTAGCCCCATTTTTTATAGAATTATATACTACCTTCATTGCCCCGCAGTCATTGTGCGGCATAAGCTTTATTTCTGTTATATTTTTGTTATTTAATATTCCCCTTATGCTGCTTTTCATACCTAATATATTAGCGCCTGCATTGCGGAGCACTATAACATCAGAATCATTGCCTTTGCTTTTTTCAAGTATATTATTTAAGCGCATATCCATACAGCTTATTATCAAAATAGTCATTAAAGCACCTAATCAATTTCTAAATATACTTTATCTAAGAATATAAAAATATTATTATTAATTATTAAGCATCTATTTTTATATTATTAATCAATTTATCCTAATCATAAGCAAAAAGCAACTTTACTTATAATTCTATTTATCAAATAATAAAAGTTCCACTATTATTAAGAAATAGTAAAATATAAATAACAGAAAATATATCAATAATATTGGAATTAAGATTGAGAATATAAGGGTTAAATTGATTAAATGGATGATGAAGAATATTTGTATTTGTATAAGAATAAAATATTAAAATATATAATAGGGTGGTGGGAATGGTCAATGGAGAAAATGTGCAATACTGCCAAAAGTGTGGCGTAAAGCTGACGAATGATAATAGGAAATATGTAAGAGAAGCTAACGGTTTCTTTTGCAAGAAGTGTGCAGCTGAAATAGAAAGTTTCTTCAAAGCAGAGCATACCTGTGCAATCTGTAATAAGAAATTTGGAAAATTTGAGTTAAAGATTGCTGTATCTGATAGTATTTTGAATAATTCAAGTAATATGAGTGGCAATGCTAGGAATAATCTCAAATTTGTGTGTGCAGACTGTTATAATAAACTAACATCAAGGAATGTAAGCAGGATTAATACCTCAAAAACACGCATAGAGGAAATAAGAAAAGACATAAGAAGATCTATTGTTAGCAGGCAACTCAAAAGATAAAAAGATAAATTGCTACTAATATTTATTTTTTATTCCTTTTTTTCTTCTTAGATGTTGCCATATTTTCTATATTATCTAAATAGCCTTTATCTCCAAGCAGTCTTTTATGTGCTTTGTTAAATATTGTATTTACTGTGTCTGGATCCATATGGTACTCTTCAGATCCTGCGCCGGGCTCCGCCATTACCAAATTCTCTAATGTACTTGCTTCTAAAATCTCTCCTATTTTGTCTGTTTTGTTAATTTCTTTTATTTCATCTTCGTGTTTTTGTTTTTGTTTTCTTTTGATTATTTTTGCTGTGCTTGTTTTTTTCATACTCATTTTATCTTTTTTTTGTTTGCACGCCATTAAACCACCCCATATATTGAGAGGTTTAGCTTGGAAAAATATTTATTAGTTTCGCTAAACTTTCAAAAAGTTCTTTAAATATCGTAATTGTCAAGAAGCTTTGGCGTTATTGTTATATATCTGCCTTTAAATGCATCATATAATGAGCTTATTTTTGAAGGCTCTCCATGAACTAGGAATATTGTTTTAAGGCCCTGTATTTTCCTAGGTATCTCTTCAAGTTGCTTCCTATCTGCATGTGCGGACATATGATGGACCTCTACAGCAAGATTTATCTGCAATCTAGAGCCATGGAAGTCTATCTCCTTTGCGCCGTCCTGCAATTCTCTACCTGCACTGCCTTCTGGCTGATAACCAACTAAGATCAGTTTGTTTATAGAGTCCTTTGCAAGGCCTTTTAAATAGCCAACAACAGGTCCTCCTGTCAGCATACCAGAGGTCGTTACAATAATGCTGCTTTGATTTTCTTCTATAATTCTCTTTCTTGTGCTTTTCTTGTTAACAATTATAAAGTTGTTGCTTTTGAATGGATCATAGTCGCTCATAAGGATTTTGCTCTGAATCTCCTTTCTGCAGTAGATAACGTTGTGCCTGTGGATGCGTAGAACCTTGCTTATCATTCCATCAACATATATAGGTACTTTCGGCAGAACTCCTGAATTCATAAAATCATCAAGGAATAAGAGAACTTCTTGACCTCTTCCAACTCCAAAACTAGGTATTATTACCTTCCCTCCATTCAATAGAGTATCTTTTATACTCTTTATCATTTTTGATGCCAGCTCCTTCTCCGGCGGGAATACATCATTGACATCTCCATAAGTGCTTTCTGTTATGAGTGTGTCTGCTTTAATGTTTTGAAGATCCGCCCCATCAAGCAGCTTTGTCTTTGTTAGGTGTATATCTCCCGTATACAATAAACTGCTTTGCTTGTTGTCTACTCTTATTGCAGCACTCCCTACAATATGACCTGCATTGAAAAATTGTATATTTAAATCGCGGAAGCGCAGTGTTTTTCTATATTCAACAATCTGATAACTTTTCTGCATCTTGGTTAAGACCTCTTTTGTTATTTCCTTTGGCTCTGACAGCCTTATATAATCCGCAATCTGTATATTTAATAATTCAAGCGTTGGCTTAGTTGCATAAATTTTTCCTTTATAACCTCTTGCAAACAGATGAGGCACAAAACTGCAATGATCGACATGAGCATGTGTTAAAAATACTCCATCTAAATTTGCAATCTGGTCATCGCTTATAAGAGGAAAGTCCATGTTTTCTTCCAATACTTTCAATCCAGCATCTAAAATTATGTTTGTATTATCTGTGCTTACCATAATGCAGCTTCTTCCTACCTCTTGTGCTGCTCCAAAAAATGTAACTTTCATTAAAATCATCTATATTTTTTATATTGTTTAAACTTTCTTTTACATCTCATTTTACGTTTAAGATAAAATGAGCATTTTATCAAAATATTATATACCAGAAAGCTGAAGCAGTTGGTATATAATATATTTAAAAAATTATAATTATAAAAATAAAATTAATAATTATTAAAAATAATAAGAATTTAAATATTTAAATAAATTCTTTTTTAATCCATTATTCCTCTTCAGAATCTTGCTTTTTCTTTTTGACTGTCTTTATTACTGCTATATTTTCCAAGCTGACTTCTTGCTGGTGCTGCTGATGAGCTGGAGCTTCATTTCTCTCCCTCTTCTTCTCTTGTATTTTCTTTTCACTTTCATAATTCTTCTTTATTCCTAAACGGCTCTTTATTTTATCATATAATTCATCGAGCTGTTTGTCGTATGCATCGATCTCTTTGCTTAAATCTTTTATATTTTTATTATATTCTTCAATATCCTTTTTGATAAATTCACTTTTTCTTTTTATTCTTATCTTTTTGTATTCTTCTCGTAGTTTCTTATTAACTTCATCTATCTTTCTTACAAGCTGCTTTTCAGTCGCCAAAGATGAAGCTTCTGTCGCAATCTTAAATTCCAATACATTCTTCATCTTCTTCAATTTGCTGATATTGTTTCTAGCCTGCTTGCCCTCCTCTTCAGTTGTCTTCTGTGATTCTAAGAGTTTAGCAAATGTCATACCTTCTAATTCTTTATACTTTAAGCGCCTTCTCATATCTTTAATCTTAAAAATAAGCACACTTCTATCCTTCTTGACTTTCTCTATCTCTTCTCTTAACTTTTGTACTTCAGGATCAGTTGATTCTTTGATTGCCTGATTTAATCTACTGAATTTACCTTCTTGCTGTTTATTCTCCTCTCCCTTCTCATTTTGTGGAGCTTTCTGTAAGTGCTGATTGGCAGCATTTTCTTTACTACCTTGCTCTTTAACTGCTTCATTGTCCTTTTTTACAACTTCCTTCTTTTCCTCTACTTTTAATTCTGCATCCGCAGGTTCGTTACTGTTCAGTTAAATCCCTTCTTTTTATTATATTTAAAGAATTATTATAATAATTAGTAAATTTTTGTTTTTATTTTTTTATTTTAATATTCATTTGATTAAATAATTGAAAATAAATATAATTAAATTAAAATAACTATTATTTGTTATGAATCATTACCTATTTAAATCTTTTTATTTTATTTGAATTTTTGCTGTTCTTCACTTTTTTAGAATTTTAATAGTAAAATTATTAAAGTTTTCTTTTTTATAATTTACTTTTTTTATTTTATATTAAAATAAAATTTAAAAATATAATTTATTATAATGTTGATTTATTTATAACCTCTTTATAGAATGCAATTAATGAGTCTGTTGCATTTTTTATCGAATATTTATCAATCGAGTTTCCAATATCTTTATATTCTGTATTCAATGCTTTTTTTATTTTTCTTGCAAGATCTCTGCTGTCATTTGCTCTAAACTTCTCCCCATTAACATTATTTTTTATAATTTCACTTAAAGCAAGGCTGTCTGCGCCAACAACTGGCTTACCACAAGCCATTGCCTCAATTGCTACAATTCCCAACGTTTCAAAAGTTGATGGGATGCAGAAAACATCTGATGCAGCATAGTATTTTGGAAGTAATTCATCTTCAATAAAACCTTCAAATTTAACATTGTTGAGCTTCATCTTAATTGTAAGATCTTTATAATAATTGTAAGCGGGACCTTTTCCAACAATTATAAAAAATATATCTTCATCTTTCAATATTCTCGCTGCTTTAAACAAAGTCTCTAATCTTTTTTCTTTACTCAATCTCCCAACATATAAGACAATCTTCTTTCCTTTCGGAAACTTTGCTCTTATTTTTGATCCATTAACTCTTTTATTGAATCGTGAAAAATCTATTCCATTTGGAAGTGTAACTACATTATTTACTCCTTTTTTCTCCAATATTTCTTTAATTGGGTTTGACGGTGCTATTACACTATTGCACTTATTATAAAAAAATGTCGCATACTTCCACGAGTATTTCTGCAAAATTCTTGAAGCATGCCTTGAAAAATATTCATTTATTACAAATTTATCTGTGAAGAGAGTATGGAATGTGCCTACAATAGGTATTTTGTTTATTTTTGCAATTGCAAGTGCATAGCCGCCCATTGCAAATGGAGTGTGCGCATGGATTATATCTGGTTGTATATTATTTATCTTCATAGGTAAATCAAAAGGAAATAATGCTATATTATATTGTGGATAATTTTTGAATCGTGGCCCTCTTATTATAAATATATTTTTATTGTTTTTAATTTTGCCCAATGCTTCTTTAGTTGCAGAGTTGCCGCTTGCAAATATATAAACTTCATGTCCTCTTTTTTCCAATTCTTCTTTGAATGAAAGGATTGAAGTGACAACACCGTCTGTTGCAGGTAAAAAACTATCTGTGAAAAAGGCTATCTTCAATTTTTCATCCATATAACAGACCTATATAAGCAGACAAGTAATTGCAATTATTCAATTACTTCAGCTTCTCCACCTATATTTTTTATCTTTTCAATTGCCTGTTTGGAAAACTTTGACGCTTTTATTATAACTGGTTTGCTTAGCATACCATTACTTAGCACTTTATAATTTTTAAGTTCAATGGTTGGCTTCTGCTCTTTCGAATCCTCAATCATTGTATTTATTGTTTTTAGTGAAATCTCCTTTAATGTGTTAGCTCTTCTTGATGGAAATCCTTTTTTACTATGAATAAGCCAAGGCTCCTTTGCAGTTATATATGTAAAGTCGTGTTTTGTTAACTTTCCTACTTTTCCGACTCCTCCTCTATCTCCAGCGCCTCTTCCATTTTTTATATTGCCTAATCCCCATCTTCTTGTGCCAAGGAATTTTCTATTTTTTTTCTCTTTTCTTATTACCATAATCAGCACCATATTATTATTCTTTTGATTTATTTTTATTCATCTCTTAAATCTAATCATAACATTCTATTTACAAGCTTGTTAATGTCAGCCCCCATATATCCTACAGATCCACCAACTTTATAATGTACTTTAACATTCCTGTATCCATGCTTTGGTGGATGCAGTCTAAAAGGCATTTTATCCTTCAACTCTTTGATATTAATTTTGTTGTTTATAACTCCTTTAGGGTCTACATTTAATTTATATTTTTCAAATAATTTTGCAAGTGTATTTTCATCAACTTCTCCATATGTTATATAATTTTCGCATTTTTTCAGCATACCATAATAGGCATCATTTACTTTCAATAAAATACAATTATTTACCCTTTTAAGGTTTAATCTGTCCATAGTTTCAGCAATACTTTCTCTAACGTTGACACGTCCACGTACTCTTACTGCTATTACTAATTTATCTTTTAATTTATTTTCCATAAAAACACTCTATTAATCTTGTTATGTTTTAAATATCATTACAATACAATTAAATATATTATATTATATATTAATATTGTTATTGTTATACTTTTTTTCTTAATGATTTATAATTCAATAATTCTAATATTTTAATTAACAAACATATTAAATTGTTTTGTTGAATAAGATTTTTATTATTTACTTTTTATATTTTTTTAATTTTTAATATTATATATAAAATATATATTAACATAATGTAGCGCTGGCTATTCTACAATATTCCTATTTTTATCAGATAATCAGATATAAAATATTTGCTATACATCATCCTATAAATTATTGTATATAATTATGAGTATAAATTTTATATATTTTAACTTTAACTTTTATTAAACAAAATTAAATCAAAATTAATATTGTTAATAAAATATAAATATAATTTTCAAAAATATATAACTTTGATTATTATATTATTTATCTTTATATATGCTTTTTTTAAATAAAGTTTAAATATATATTTTGGAATATAATAAAGGTAAAATGCCGGGTATTAAAAACTATAAGGTTGCAATTACAGAAGAAGATGAGAAAAAGTTAGAGCAATATTTCATAAATAATACAAACCCTGATCCTCAATATAATATATTCGTGTTAAATGATAAGACATTAACTGCAGAAGAGAAGGCAGTTCTTGCCGCTAGGTTCTCAAGATCTAAAGAAATCAGTATAAAGAATCTCTTTTTGCGAGAATTCTTAAGGGAGAATGAAGACAATGCTGTAATAAATAAAACTCTATCTGTGAAAGAGAATGAAAAAATTAGAAGAAAGAGCGATCGAATTATTAATGAATATGGAGATGATTCTGTATTGGATATGGCTTCTGCTTTAGTTGGAATAGAAGGTATTGATCAGGTTGTTGCTAAAATAATAGAAGATTGTAGATTATGTGGATTTATAGAGAAATCAACAAGGTTTGTAGATTTTTCTATTCCTTTAAAATTAAATGAAAAAGGAGAGATTATAGGATATGCAGATCCCAATGAAAGGTATTCAAGCAATAAAAAATATTATTTATATAAAACATATGATGTAATAGAGAATTCGAAGTTTGCAAATGCTTACAACCAGGCAATGGATGAACTATTTGAAACATTTGCCAAAATGGTTGAAAAAACTATTATAGAATTAAAAAATAGGACTCCTATAACAGAACAAGAATTTCCCAATTCTAATAATGAAAATCTAAAATATGACGAATTGAGCGAAGAAGAAAAAGAAATTGCTGAAAAAGCGTACAATATTGCAATAAAAGCAAAAGCATTTGATATATGCAGAGCAATACTCCCAATGGCTACAATAACAAATCTTGCATGGCATTCAGATTTCAGAAGTTTCAATAATACATTAATCAAGATGTATGCAAGTGATGATCCAGAGGCCTCTAAAGTTGCTGATTATGTATATGATGTTTTATACAAATATGCGCCGTCTCTGATAAGTAAAGTTAAGAATGAACATTCTAAAGATTTGATTAATTATTTAAAAAGTAATCAACAAAAACTTCAAGAGCTTGCAAAAGAGTTGGAGCATCTGGCAAAAAGTGAAAATGAATATGATTCATATTCAGATAAAATAGCAGATACTGATAAAAAAGTTGAGGTTTTGAGAGCTGATGGTGAATTGACGGCAAAAGAGAAAATAGCAGTTAATACTATTTATTCATATACCTATCTAGGCCCTAAAACAATCCAAAAAATACTTTCAGAAAATGCTGATTTTGTAAATAAAATCATTAATGCTGTAAATGAAGATAGGGATAATAGATGGAAGAAACCGCCAAGGTCTTTTGAGAGCACTATGTATACAGTTAAAATGTCAGCTCCTATTAGTGTATATAGAGATTTACAAAGAAACAGGTTTGTGCTCCATATACCAAAGCCATTTACAATAGATAATGGCTATAAAATACCTGATTTAATCTATGATATAGGATTTGATAGAGAGTTTAAAGATAAAATAGAAGGTATAGAAAATATTTATAGAACATTTAAAGCAAATGAAAAGCTTAAATATTACGCAAACCGTGCAGTGACCTTTGCACACATTATAGATTGGATTGATGTATATGATCTTCGCGAGGCTGACTGGTATATACGCCTTAGGACATCAGCACAAGGTGATGATGTCTATAGAAAGCTTATGTTTGAAGTGTATGATGAACTAAAATCAGTACAGCCTGAATTGATAGGAAATATTATAAGAATTAAAAAACCTGAAGAAGGCGAAATTGGACAGCAGCTTAATCGTGCCGCTGCACTTTTCAAGAGTAATAAAAAAATAAAGGAGTAAAATAATTTATATTGTATAATTTTTCCTATACTTATACTTCCAGTATTCTTTTCAAAAAGATATATTTAAAAATAAAAGATTGCTCTTATTATTGATTAAAATGAAATATTATTCTGAGTATGAGCGCATAAAGCATATTGAAACATTGTTCGAGAGGCTTGCGTACTTTTCAGTAGGTTTAGATTTCTTAGTTGCTTTGGCTACTCTACTCGTTTTATATCTACATTTTTCGAATTTCATGCTCGAAATTGCGGATTATTTAATGCTTTTAGAAGTTATAATCGCCTCTTTTATAATAGTTGTTCTTGTAGTTTTGAAGCATTACAATAAGCTGATAGAGAGATTATCAGATAAAACCTTCAAAGGCAAACACTATAACAAATCAATTATACTTAGATTATTTGCAAAATTAATTGGTGTGTTCTTTGAATGATCTCATATAAGTTTTATATTTATATTTTTATTTTTATTTTAAAAATATTTTATTTTTGAAGATTAGAGCTTCTTTTGCTTCCAGAACGCAGGTTTTGGCTTTTCTCTATTCAATAAATCCAACTTTCCAAATACTCCATCATATCCAGGTATAACTGTTATTTTGTTGCTTCTAATATTTGATATTGCTTCTGCAATCTCTCTTGATGAATTTTCTTCTATATCTTTTATCTCTGCATTTACAAGAACATCAAATTCAGTGCCAAATTTTGATATAAGTTTATTATATTCATTTAAAACTGTTTGTGTTGTTGGTGCTTTTCTTATACTATAAGCTATTACTTCATTCAAAGGCACTAAATGTTGATAAGGTATTGCATCTTTTGGAATATAATCTATAGGTCTATCTGCAAGGTCGATGATTCTATGCATTACACCTATAACAACTTTTTTTCCACAAACAGGGCATATTTGTATTTTATCTGTTTCAGGATTTATTGATATTGAGCACTGTCTATGCCCATCAAAATGATACTTGCCCTC
The DNA here is from genome assembly GCA_049967795.1 of Candidatus Micrarchaeia archaeon. Classification (GTDB taxonomy): domain Archaea; phylum Micrarchaeota; class Micrarchaeia; order Micrarchaeales; family Micrarchaeaceae; genus JAJZYD01. The sequence goes on from JBMFSA010000003.1 coordinate 24,988, forward strand.
TTCTGGAAAGAATTCTATAGTCTTCTTGAATTTTTTAACGTCTTTGTTTTTTATTGCAGTGATTATTGAATTATATGATACTTCCCTTTCATCAATCTCAAATAGATTCATCTCCCTGCCCATCTTTGGCAATGAATGCATATCGCTGTTTGATATCAATGTATATTTATCAAGTTCAGATACAAGCCAGTTCATAGGTGGATCGCTACTTAATCCAGTTTCAAGTGCATATATATGTTTTTCTTGATCTCTGTAAGCCTCTTTAATTGAATTGAAACCTGTGGAAGCACCAAGCACACCAAAGAATGGCGTCCATATATGTGCAGGAAATACAAATGCATTTTTATTTATCTTGAAAACTTCTTCTACAAGCTGGTCTGCACTTATAGAAAGCTGCGGTCTTCCATCAGAAGATAAGTTTCCATATTTTGATATTACATCATTCAGTGAATCAACAGAGTCAAAATCAGGAAGCATAACCACATGATGTATTCTTTTTGATCTATTATTTTCTTCTTGTATTGTTGCAATCTCAACACTTAAAATAAACCAAATCTTCCTTGATGAATTTTTAAGCTTAAATAAACCTTGATGGCCTTCACTTTGCTCTAAATTATCTTTAAGTTCCTTCAGCCATAAGGGATGTGTAAAATCACCAGTGCCTATAATATTAATTCCTTTTTTATATGCTGCATCCTCCATCTTATATGGATTTATCTCTGTGCTGCATGCTCTCGAAAAGCGAGAATGCACATGAAAGTCGGCAAGAATTCTCATTCTATCACTTTTTTATTTTGATTTTGTAACTCCATTCTTTGGACATATCTTCTCTACTGGACACTTGCTACATATTGGTACTGTATTGCAGAGCAATTTTCCATGTGTTTTTATAACATATGCAAAATTATGCCAGCAGTTTTTGTCCACAATTTTCATTAAATCCTGCTCAATTTTATCAGGATTTTTATTTTCACTTAATCCAAGTCTATATGATAATTTTATAACCCATGTATCAACAGGTATTCCTTCAACAATTCCATATGCATTAATTAATATAGTGTTTGCTGTCTTCCTTCCAACTCCTGGAAGATTGAGCAAATCAGCCATATTGTCCGGAACTTTTCCATTATAATCTTTCAATATAATCTTTGCAGTTTCAATTATATTCTTGACTTTTTTATCTGCAAAACTTACCTTTTTGACATAATTTAAAAGTGTTTTTTCATCAGCATCTGCATAATCCTTCACAGTTTTATAATTTTTAAAAAGTTCAGGTGTTAAGGAATTTACTACATCATCTTTTGTTTGTGCGGATAATATTGCCGCAACTAGTAAATCAATCGGTGTCTTAAAATTAAGATAATATTTAGCATCTTTATAGTGCGTACACAGTATTTTTGTTAATTTTTTTGCATCTTCTATATTCAAGAGCGCCATGCAATCACATTAATATTATAATAACAAATAATATATAATAACAAATAATAATAAACATTTTCTATTATAATAAATATTACAAAATATTCTGATTGAATGGAGAATCTAAATAATATTGATATAATAATAAAAAGGCTGAAGAAGAAATATAAAGATAGCATGCAAACTGCTCTTATACATAATTCTGCATGGCAGTTGCTTGTTGCAACAATGCTTTCAGCGCAGTCAAAAGACAATCAAGTTAATAAAATTACAAAAGCGCTTTTCAATAAATATCCAGATATTAGAGATTATGCAAATTTAGACAAAAAGGTTCTATATAAATATATAAATTCACTTGGCTTGTACAGAAACAAAGCAGAGAATATTATAAATGCTGCAAAATTTATAATTCATAATTATAATGGTGTTGTGCCTGATTCATTAGATGAACTTGTAAAAATAAAAGGTGTTGGTAGAAAGACTGCAAATGTTGTGCTTTCAAATTATTTTGGAAAGCATGAAGGGATTGCAATTGATACGCACTGCATAACTGTTTCTAACAGGCTGTTTCTGCTCAATACAAAAAATCCAAAAAAGATTGAAGATATATTAATTAAATATGTGCCTAAAAAAGATTGGGGTAATATTACAAATTTATTTATTGCGCTAGGTAGAGATGTCTGCACTGCGAAAAAGAAATATTGTGAAAAATGTATACTCAATGACATATGCCCATCAAGCACTTTAATTCGTAAAGATAAAATAAAAATAAAAAATAATAAGATAAAGCATAAATATATTAATAAAGTTATAGGATGATAGTATGATTGCTTGTTTGTTTAGTGGAGGCAAGGATTCAACACTTGCGCTCCATAAAGCCAGTGCCTCGATGAATGTTGATATCCTAATATCAATGGTTCCTGATAATGACTATAGCTACATGTTCCATAAACCAAATATACTGCTTACCAAACTTCAAGCGGAAGCACTTAATATGAAGCAGATTCTTGTTGCAACAAAAGGTGAAAAGGAGCTTGAGCTTAATGATCTTGAAGAAGCATTAATCAAGAATGATGTTGATACTATTATAACAGGAGCAGTTGCAAGTACCTATCAGAAAAACAGGATTGATGCAATATGTAAAAAATACAACATCAAGCATTATGCACCTTTATGGGGCATTGATCCTATGGTTGAATTAAAGGAGCTGTCTCTTAATTATAATGTCATTCTTACACAGATATCTGCCGAAGGATTTGATGAGTCAATGTTGGGCAAGAGGCTTGATGAGGAGATGATAAAAAAGCTTGTTGCACTTAATAAAAAATACAAAATCAATATGTTGTTTGAAGGTGGCGAAGCAGAATCCTTTGTTCTTGACGCGCCGATGTTTAAGAAGAGAATAGAGATAAAGAAGGCGCATAAAGAAATAGAAAAAGATGTTGGAAGATTTATTATTGACGAAGCTGTATTGAAAGAAAAACGAAAAGTATAATAAAAAGCAATTAAAAAAATTATAAACTAAATCTTTTTAATTTTTGTATATTAAATATATTTAGTATAAATGCATTTTAATTATATTATTATATTTTTCCTTCTTTATTATGATTATTGATGGTTATATGGGTTTCTTGTCTGAAAGAAGCAGATATGCTCAAAATGCAATTGAGATGGAAGATGCAACAGCAGAAGCACTTGCCAAAAAAGGCATGAAGATCATTGAACTTAATAGAGGCGATCCAACTTATTATATTAATACACCAAAGTATATAATTAATGCGTACAAGAGGGCGCTTGATGAAAATAAAACACACTATTCAAGAGCAGAAGGTATAAAGGAGCTTACTGAAGCGATTTCAAAACGTTACAAGCACTTATATAATATAGACTTTGATGAAGATAAGGTTATAGTAACACAAGGAGTTTCAGAAGCGCTTTCAATACTTAATTCGGCATTGATAAATGATGGCGACAAAGCAGTTCTATTTCGCCCATATTATCCCCCTTACATGCCATATCTAAAAATGAATGGAGGTGAAGCTGTATTAGAGAGCTATGATGAGAGCAACAACTGGAATATACATATTGAGAATTTAAAGAAATCGCTTAAGAATATTAAAAATGAGGGAAAAATAAATAGAGTAAAGTATATGCTTATAACAAATCCAAATAATCCTACTGGAACTGTGATGGATAAATCAGTGCTCGAAGAGATTGTAGATATAGCAAATGAATATAATATAATGCTCGTAAGCGATGAGATATACGACGAAATAATATTCAACAACGCAAAATTCACAAGCGTATCAAAGTTAGCAAAAGGGATCCCTCATATAATCTTTAATGGAATGTCAAAGGACTATGATGCGACGGGCTTTAGGATAGGCTATGCAATAATACCTGAAGAGGATAAGAAATCAATTGAGATAAGAAAGAAATTTTATGATTATGCAATGGTGAGAGTATCATCAAACACACCTGCAGAATATGCTGCAGCTGAAGCGATAGGTAATATAAAAGTGCATGAAAGAGAAGTTAAAAAATTAGTAAAGCAGATATCTGAAAGAGTAAATTTCACCTATAAACTTTTAAGCGAAAATAAATATATGAGCATTGTAAAGCCCAATAGTGCATATTATCTGTTTCCAAAAGTTTTTATTGAAGAGTTGGGATTTAAGCGCGATGTAGACTTTGTTGATAAGCTGCTCAAAGAAAAAGGTATTCAAACAGTATGGGGATCTGCTTTTGGCTCACCATCACATATACGAATAGTTGCGCTTGCGCCGAATAATTTATTAGAGGAAGCAATAATAAAGATAAATGATTTTTGTAAAGAGCATAAAAAATAGTGATAAAATGTTTGCACATCTAAATAATAAAAATATTAATAATTTATCTATTTTTAAACAGGAATCTTATACAGAAAACAATGGAAAGTATGAAATGCGCTTGTCTTTAAATGACTATAATAAAATTGAATATAACGAAATTAAAAAAATATTAGAAGAAATATTTAATAATAACGAAAACTTAAAAGATAAAAAATATGAATTTAAATTTAATTTTGGTATATTGATAATTTCTATCGAAACAAATTCTTTTACAATTGTTTCAGCTGTAAAGAATGAATTAGAATATAAATTAAAGAAAATACTAGATAACAAAGATATATTTTTATAAATAATATTATAATAATATATTTTATTAATTAAAAATTTTAAATTATATAGTATAATAAAATAAAGAAAGATTTTTATTTGTTAATGCTAAACTAACTAAATACAATCTTTATTAATTTTTTATCAGTTAATTTATTTAATCTATATTTGATATTATGGGCCTGTCGTCCAACGGCTAAGACGCTAAGCTTATAAAAGCGCGTAAGCCTTACACGCTTGAGACTGGAGTTCGACTCTCCACAGGCCCACACTATATTTCTATTTAAATCTATAGAATGAGAGTAATTTATAATTTATATTATCATATTATAAATCCATCCATGCAGCAATCTCTTCTCCATACTTATTTATTAAAAGCCCATTAAACCTAAATCCTACATTTTCCAAATTATCTATTCTTTCCATATTTTTTTCTCTATTATCATAAAATCCTAGAATTAATCTGCCATCTGGATTGACATGATCCTTCACTTCTGCAACAACCTCTTGCTGCTCATCAATATCAAGGTTCCAATTGTCCCATATATTCCAATAAATAAAATCATATTTATCTGGTAAAGAATATTTTTGAAGGTCATTTATGTTATGAACATCCAATTTTATAAAATTTTTAAAATCATTAGGAAATAACTCCTTTATCTGTTCAATAAATTTTAGGTCTATATCTATTCCATAGGGTATAAGTTTATATTTTGACCATTCTTGGAGTGATCTTAAGAAGAATCCATTTGCGCATCCTACATCTATTATTGTACCAGATTTATTTATAAGTTCTGCTATGAATGAGCGCCTCTTCACCCATAAATCGAAATCATATCCTGCAACATGGCTTCCTACTAAAAATGTTTTTACAAGTTCTTTGTTAAATATAATTTTTTTATAATCTTCTGAATAATTATAATCCATCTACTCACCTCATTTTTATTATTATTTTATATTTAATTTATCTGATAATATAATTCATTTACTATAATATATAATTATATTTACTACAATTATATTATTAATTATATTATAAAGCTTTCAATATATTATTTAAGAAAAATATAAAATAGATTATGTAACAATTAAGAAGTAGGCGCTTATAACCATTATCAAAGCAAGCAATAGTTTTTTGAATATATTCTTCTCTTTGAACATTGCTCCTCCTATAAGTACTGTTATTATGATTGTTGTTACATTTGCAATCGGTACTGCAAGGCTTACTAATATGCTTGATATTGTCAAATAAAATAAAATTCTATAAAAGAATGTTAATGAGCTTATCAATACAATATTGTTTGCATAAGCTTTCATATCATTTTTAAACCATGTAAGATAGAGAGGGCCTCTTCTAATGATTAATATAAGAAGATTTAAAGAAGTAAATACATTTGCTATGATTATCAGAGAGGGTATTGTAATATAGTTTAATAAATATTTTAATATAATCAATCCAATTGAGACAGCTATTGTATCTAATAAAATGAGTATTTGGTAATTATATCTATAATCATTTGATTCTTTTACCTTTTTTGATTCATTGATAAGAAGGTATGCTGATACAGTTAAAATTATTATAAATCCATATTGTATCAAACTAAGTGATTCGCCAAGAAACAGAAATGCAAGAATGACAACAAATAGTATAGGGAGTGTCTTATATATTGGAGAAGCAATGGATATGTTGCCATGCCTAAATAGTCTAGCTGTGAACCAGAAGCTTACTGTCAATGTTATACTATAAATATAAAGAAGAAGCCAATTCAATGGTGTTATATTAAAATTTGCCAAAGGAAGAAGCATAAGTGAGAATATTGTAATAATAAATGTAATTGAAGCAGTATAAGCAAGCGCATGTTCTATTTTTAAAAGCCTTTTTTCAAGCAATGCAGTTATTCCAGAAAAGAATCCAGCAGTAATTGCAAGATAAGGCCAAAAATCACTTAACATAAAACTCTATTGTATTTTTTATTATATCTTTATATTTATTTTGTTATTTTTTATTTTTATTGCCAAATGCATAGCCTATTGTTAGATAAATAAGTTTTGCGGCAAGATAATCAGGAGCTATTAATCCAGGTATTGGTGCCAATTCAACAAAATCCGCCCCTATTAATTCCTTTTTCTGTAGTATTAATCTTAATATTTCTTTTATTTCGTAGAAATGCAGACCATCCGGCTCTGGCGTTCCTGTACTCGGCATTTCACTGCTATCAATAACATCAAAATCAAATGTCAAATATATTTTTTTATGTTTTAAATTTTTAATTATAAGATTAGCAATCTCTTTAATCTTTAATTTATGTATATCCTTCATAAATAATATATTGCTTTTATATTTTTTTGCAGATTCCTCTTCTATACTTCTTACTCCTACACTATATATATTATCGCATACTTCGTTTGCTCTTGCAATGACAGATGCGTGGCTGTATTTACTCCCCATAAATTCATCTCTCCTATCTGCATGTGCGTCAAAGTGGAGTATGCTGAAATCTTTATTTTTTGAAGCAATTGCCATTATTGAACCTAATGCTACACTGTGATCGCCACCTATAATAAAAGGTATTTTGTTATCGCTTAATATAATTTCAATTTCTTTTGATATATTTTTTATATTATCCTCTGGAGAATTTAGATTTGGTGCAATCTCTTCTGTTGTATATATTCCTACTTGATTTTGTATATTAATATTAAGATCCTCATTATAGAATTCAATATTTCTGCTTGCATTTATTATTGCATGAGGTCCATCACGTGTGCCTGATTTATAGGATGTAGCAGAGTCATAAGGAATTGGCAAAATTACTACTTTGGCATTTTTATAATCTTGCTCTTCGATTCCTCCAAAATTATATGGAGGTAAGCTATTCAAAATATGCATAATATCATTATATTCTATTTTTGATCTTTTTAATTGATGAAATTAGCCCCGACCGGATTCGAACCGGTGTACACGGGTCCAAAGCCCGCGGTCCTTGGCCACTAGACGACAGGGCTATTAGCAGCTGTTATGCTGCACTCTTTCAAAAGAATAATATAATAACTATAAATTTATAAAGCTATATAATATATACTTTAATAATTTTATAATAATATTAGAAAGATAATCTAAATTATATATATATTCTTAACAATAAATATTTAAATAATTATTATTTATTATATTTTTGTTTTTTATTATATTTATATTTTTTATTATTTTAAGTTTAGTTTTTTGGTGTATGAATTGAGAAGTGCGGATATAATAACATTATTCAGAACAATCTTAGTCTTTTTTATTATTTATTTTGTCTTAATAAAATTAAATTCAATACTTGTTATATTAATATTACTTTTTATGTTTGCGCTTGATGGTATTGATGGATTTGCAGCTGTAAAAGAGGTTGGTAAATTAAATAACAAAAAAATAACATTTAAAAAATATATAAAGGCAGCGTTTGGTAATTCAAAATATAAAAAAGAAGTTGTTGAATTAAAACACAAAGCAGCGGAAATATCAAAACATGGACAGAGGTTAGATATTGCTGGAGATAGAATCATAGAATATTCTCTTTGGATTTTATTTACTTATCTAAATATATTGCCTTTATTTGTTATATTGATTATTGTAATAAGAAATTCATTTGCAGATGCGTTTATGGCTTGCAAAGGGACATCGGCAAAATTAAAAAGCAGATATGCAAAATATCTATACTCATCAAATATTTCAAGAGCTTTATCAACACTTTTTAAAATATTATCTTTTTCATATTTGGTACTTGTTTATATTAATAATTATCCTATTCTACCAGGATTTATTATAGTTGCAATCTCTCTTATATTCATAATTATACGAGGTGCAGCTGAAATCTATGAAGGAATCATTGATTAATAAGATATTAATAATTTAATTTTAAAGTAGCTACAATATTTATTACTATAATATCCCTATATTTTATAAAGTGAACATAAATTTTATAAATATTTCACAACTAAGAAATTGTTGTCTATTAAACATAAATTATTAAATCTTAATGATATAATATACTATAGATTTAGATTTGAATATCTAAATAAAATAAAAATAAATAAAATAAAGTGAGTCTATGATATCAGATATGAATATATCTTATGTAGAAGGAAAAATAGAGCCAGCATCATTAGCAAGACAGAAATTTCCAAGATTGAATATAAACTTAGATTCTGTCAATTCAACAGGATCTGGAGTTGAAATTAAATATACGTTTGTTGCAGACTATTTTGAATCAGAGGATAAAGATGCAAAGAATATTGGACAAATAAAACTTGGTGGTGTTGTTAATATTACAGATTCAAAAGAAAATATAGCAGCACTAATGAAGAGATGGAACGAAAAGAAAACACTTCCACCACAGATAGCAGAAGAAGTGCTAAATGCTTTAAGCTTCAGGTGCAGTGCATCAGGTACACTTATGGCTTATGTACTCGGATTAATTCCTCCACTTGTAACAAGCACAATTAAGATACAAGATACTGCATCAAAATAAGTTTAAATAAATAAATTATAAAATAAATAGATAATTTATTTTTTATTTTTTTGTTTTTATTTTAATTTATTTATCTTTTACTTTTTTGCTTTTTGCTTTGCACTATAAGCGCTTTAGTAATAGTAGCTTCTAATTATTTCGTATCTTTTATTATTTTATATTAATTTTTTTATATTAATTTCTAATAATTATATTTTATTTTTGTGTACTTTATAATTTATAATATTCTGGAATACTTTTATATCTGATTGCAAATATTAATAATTTATAATTTATAATATTTAATTGATAATAAGTAATATTAATAATGATCAATAATAATTAATTTTTAATATTATTATAATGATGATTTTATGATTGATGAAAGTGCTAGTGCTGTTGCAGATATTGCTTCTAAAACAGACAATGAACTATATGGAGTAGATGCAATTATATATGATGTTGATTATTTTACTGAATCATCTAATCTATTTGTAAGGTTGTCAGCAAGGGGGTCTGATGGCAAATTCTATGAAATTTTGGATGATTCATTCAAGCCATATTTTTATTTTGTGCCAAATTCAGACTTCAATATAGAAATGCTCAAAGATGAAAATTTTATTAAGAGAAGTGGTATAGAAAAGATTATTGGATATGAAAAGGAAAAGAAGTTGCTTCTCGGTAAAGATGTAGATGCATATAAAATAATATTAGATGTACCTATGCAGGTCCCTAAATTAAGCTCTTATCTTTCAAATTATGGCAGCTGCTATGAATATGATATTCCCTTTGCAAAGCGATATGTTATTGATAAAGAGATCCCACAATTTATACCAACAAAAATCAAATATAAAAAAATAAACAATAAATTTATGCTTGATGATATAGAAAAATTAAATTTAGATGATCAAAAGATAAATGGAATTCAGCTAAATACACTATGCTTTGATATAGAAGTATATAATCCATTTGCAGCTCCGAGAGTTAATATAGATCCAATAATAATGATAAGTTATCTATATGTAGTGAATGGAAAGAAAGGAAGTGGAGTAATAACGACAAAGAAAATAAATAAACCGTTTGTAGAATATGTAGAAAATGAAAAGTTGATGATAAAGCGTTTTATGGATTTGATAAATGAATTAGATATTGATATTATAACTGGCTATAATTCTACTAATTTTGATATAAAATACCTTTTAGATAGAGCCGCACATCTTAAAATAGATTTTGACATAAGCAGATTTCATGATGGAACTAAATTAGAAAGGCATGGTCTTGTTGAAAGAGTAAAAGCTTCTGGAAGGGTTCATATTGATGCATATCTTGTTGTCAAATTTATTGCAACTGTTGGTGCAGCAGAGTATATATTAAAGCTCAATAGTTATACATTGAAGAATGTTTATGAAGCGATAAGCAAGAATAAAAAAGTCACAGTTGAGAAGAAGGATATATATAAAATATGGGATGGAAGCGAAAAGGATTTAGAGAATCTCGCGGAATATAATATGAATGACTCTGAAGCACTTTTTGAAGTGTACAATACATTTATGCCTATAATGATTGAACTTACAAGAATAACTAATGATCTGATAAGTGATGTTGCTGTATCAACAACTGGTCAGCTTGTAGAGTTTTTGTTGATAAACTATTCCCATAAAACAAATTCAATTGTGCCAAACAAACCAGATGAAAGAGAGATAGAAGCAAGGATGATGAATCCTATAGAAGGGGCATATGTTAAGACGCCAAATCCTGGAATATATGATTCACTTGTTGTGTTTGATTTTAGAGGTCTATATCCTTCTATTATAATATCCCATAATATTGATCCTTCAATGATATGCAATGACTGCAAGGAGTATCATGAATCACCTATAGGTGTAAAATTCAGAAAGGATATGAAAGGAATAATACCTACAATATTAGAAATATTAGTTAATCAGAGGATGGCGGTTAAGAAAGCATACAAGAAGGATCCCACAAATATTGCACTCGGCTCACGATCCCAAGCGCTTAAGATTCTTGCAAATTCTTTCTTTGGTTATCTTGGCTATGCGAGGTCAAGGTGGTACTCAAGAGATTGTGCAGCAAGCATTACTGCATATGGGCGATATTATATTCATCAAACAATAGAGTTTGCAGAGCAGCAAGGTTTTAAAGTTTTATATAGTGATACAGATTCAGTAATACTTATAATGGGTAATAAAACCAAAGATGAAGCTCTTGCATTTATGAAGGAGCTCAATGCAAAGCTTCCAAGCTCGATGGAGCTTGAGCTTGAGGACTTCTATAAGAGGGGTGTATTTGTAGGCAAGAAAGTTAATAAAGAAGAGAAGGGCGCAAAGAAGAAATATGCACTTCTATCTGAATCGGGGCGTATAAAGATAAGAGGATTTGAGCTTGTGAGGAGGGATTGGTCAAAGATAGCAAGAGAGACGCAGCAGAAAGTGCTTGAATCAATATTAAAAGAAGGAAGCAAAGAGAAAGCTATAGAGATTGTAAAAGATATAATAAATAAAGTAAGGAGCAATGAGATGCCTCTATCTGAATTTATAATAAATACAAAGCTTAGGAAAGGCATCAATTCATATGATGCAAAATCGCCGGAGCTCATTGCTGCGAAGAAGGCTATAGATAGTGGATTTAGAACAAAAGAAGAAATTGAAGGTGTTGTAATAAGCTACATTATAACAAAGCATGGCAGCAGCACATCTGAAAAGGCAGAAATTGAAGGAATCGCAAAGGATTATGATCCTGAATATTATATACACAAGCAGATTATTCCTGCAACAATGCGCATATTGAAGGAGCTTGGAATAGAAGAGAGCGAGCTGAGCAACGAAGGAAAGCAAAAGAAGCTTTGATTGAAGTGCAAAATAATAATTATATTTCTACCTCTATATTATAATCCTTTAATTTGTTATAAATTAAAATTTCATTTTCTTCTTCCTTTTCTCTAAGAATTTGTGGCATTGTTGCTGTATTAGAATAATTTTTACCTGTTGGTCCAATTACATCTGTACCTTCTGCAAAAGTATTTTCTTGGACACATTTAAAAACTCCATAACACATATTATCACATTTTTATTTTATTCTTCTTTATTTATTTTAGACATTTAATATTTTCGTTTGGAGATTTTAGATTAATATTTAATATTTAATATTTAAATTTTAAAAATAATTATATTAGAAACATATATTTATTAAAAATTATTTTTTAATAATTTTATCAGAAAAAATTAATCAAAAATAAAGAAAATATTTATATAATATTTGAAACAATATTATATAACTAATTGTATAATATATATTATATATAACTAGTCATAGGGTGATTGTATGGCTTCTAATGAAGATAAGAAAATGAAGGAGATTTTTGAATCAATAACAAATGATATGAATAAAATTATAGAGGATCTAAGTGTACCTAAAAATGTGCGCAGTGCTGTTGCAGAAGCCAAAACAAAGCTTAATGCTGATGGTGAATATGTAGTAAGGATTGCTGAAGCAATCTATAGCATTGATGCGGTAAGCAACGATATAAATCTACCTCCACAAGCAAGAACTAATATATGGCATTTGCTTAATAAACTAGAATCAATAAAAGAGGAGGTAAATGAACAATAATAATGCTGCAATTAATAATGTCAATGCTGAAAATAAAATTAATTCAAATACAGATAGCAATGCAAATACAAATGTCAAATCGAGCCCAAACATACTAAAAGTCCTTATCGATATGCTCAAGCAGTATGGGCTGTTGCTTGGAACAGATGTAAAGGAAGAGGATGTAAAGAAATTAAACATTGATATAATCATATCAAAATTAGCAGAGATGAAGGCAAAGGATCCTGCAATGTTTATTGTAACAAAGGATCATATCAATAAAATAATAGAAGAGAACAACAAAAAGGAAGTGCTTGAAGTAAAGGTCATAAGATCTGCGGAATTCAAGCCGATTGCAGCCGAAGTTGATGCAGTCTATTCAATTGAGTCAAAAACAATACAGAGAGCAGAAGGCAATGTCAATGACTTCATAAGATATTTCAACAGTAGGCTCGATAGGATGAGGAAGATTCTTTCAGGCCACAAAGACTGCTCTGATTGCTTGAAAAACATTGAATCATTAAAAGGATTGGCTGCAGGAAGAGACGTATGTATTGTTGGAATTGTGACTACGAAGATTATAACAAAGAAAGGAAATATAATGCTTGTTGTTGAGGATTCTACTGGTGAAGCAAAGATAATATTTATGAATGGAACGTCTGATGCATCAAAGAAGCTTTATAAAAGTGCATCAAATATAATAAATGATGAAGTTGTTGCAATAAAAGGTAAATATAGTGATCCATTTATTATGGCAAATTCGATAATATGGCCTGATATACCTATAAAAGATAAGAAGCAGATTGATGCAGACCTTGCCATTGCATTTGTATCTGATATTCATGTTGGGAGCAAGGTGTTCCTTGAAAATAATTTTTACCATATGCTTGAATGGCTGAATGGGAGGCTGGATTTTGAAAAAGAGCTTGCAGGAAAGATAAAGTATATGGTTGTTGGCGGTGATGTTGCAGATGGTATAGGTGTATATCCAAATCAAGAAAAGGATCTTGCTGTTATGGATGAGTATGAGCAGTACAAGCGGCTGTTTGAGCTGCTCGAATTAATCCCTGATTATATACAGATATTCGTGCTTCCCGGCAATCACGATTCAGTTCAGAGGGCAGAGCCACAGCCGCCGTTTAGTGGGGATATAGTAAAAGATTTCAAGAGGCCAAATATTCATTTAATTTCAAATCCTTCTTATCTGACATTTAATGGTGTTGAAGTGCTCACATATCATGGTACTTCCCTAGATTCAATGATAAAGGAGATTCCAGGATTGTCATATTCAAAACCAGAAGAGGTTATGGTTGAACTGCTCAAAAGGAGGCATCTGTCTCCAATTTATGGGGGCAATGTTATTGTACCAACCAAGGATGATAATTTAGTTATTGATAAGGTTCCAGATATACTGCATATGGGGCATATACATAAAAATGGCCTTAGCAATTACCATAAAGTGCACATCATCAACAGCGGTACATGGCAGGATAGAACCGAGTTTCAGATAAAGCAGGGGCACATACCAACGCCTGCACTTCTGCCTGTATATGAAATGAAATATGACAAATTTACAAATGTTAACTTCATGAAGATTGAGAATAGCGCAAAATTCTAGGTGTTCTTTTGGATATAAAAGAATATTTTGATATTATAAATAAAAATGTTGACAAGGCTTATGCAGTCGCACAACAGGCAAGGAGCAAAGGTTTTGATCCAAAAAATTATGTTGAAGTGAAGCCTGCTCCTGACCTTGCAGCAAGGGTTGAAGGTATTATTGGAGTTGAAGGTATTGCAGATATTATAAAAAATATAGGGAACAAGACAAGGCAAGAAACCGCATTTGAGCTTGTCAAAAGAATTTGCACTGATAGCAGATTTGAAATGCCTCTTAATAAAAGGCTTACACTTGCCGTGCGTGCTGGACTCAGCGTGCTTACAGAGGGTGTGCTTGTCGCCCCTACAGAAGGCCTTCAAGGTGTGGAAGTTCACAAGAATAGTGATGGAACTTATTATGTTGCTGTTGTTTATGCAGGCCCTATAAGAGGTGCAGGAGGAACGAGCGCAGCACTTTCTGTATCACTTGCAGATTATGCAAGGAAGCTTCTAAATTTAGGGGTATATAAGCCAACAGAGACTGAAGTTGAGAGATATCTTGAAGAGATAATGCTTTACCATACAAGATGTGCACGTCTCCAATATCTACCAAGCGAAGATGATATCAGGACAATATTCAGGAACTGCCCTGTATGCATTGATGGTCTTCCAACAGAAGATGTTGAAGTGAGCACATACAGAAACATAAAAAGATTTGATGATACTGGAAAGGAGCAGCTTTTAACAAATAGAGTTAGAGGAGGAGTCGCGCTTGTAAGCTGTGAAGGTATAGCGCAGAAAGCAAAGAGTGTGCTAAAGTATTCTAAAGCAGCAGGGCTTGAATGGGACTGGCTCAGCAATGTAATAAAGATTGACAAAGCGCCACCATCACAATCATCAAATTCTACTCCACAAGCGAAAGAAATTAAGGCTCAGCCTCAAAGCTCCTCAAAGACTGCAGTATTCCTGCAAGAGCTTGTTGCTGGAAGGCCTGTGCTTGCATATCCCGATTATCCAGGGTCATTCAGGCTTAGATACGGCCGTTCAAGGCTCACTGGAATTGCTGCGAAAGGCTTCAATCCTGCAACAATGATTATACTTAATGAATTCATAGCAATAGGAACTCAATTGAAAGTTGAGAAACCTGGAAAGGGTTGCATTGCAGCACCTGTTGACTCTATAGAAGGTCCATTTGTGATGCTTGATGATGGAGAAAAGAAACGCATTAATAGTGCAAAAGAAGCATATGCTCTTCGCGATAGAATAAAGAAGATTATTGCTGTTGGCGATATACTTGTCACTTATGGAGACTTTAAAAAGACAAATACACCACTTACACCAACAAGCTATGTTGAAGAATTTTGGGAAGCGCAACTTCTTGCTGCTAATTACAACAAAGAAATAAAAAGAAAGCCTTCATTCAAGGAAGCGTTTGATATATCTATTGAGTATAAAATTCCTATGCACCCTTTATACATATATGAATATCAAGATATAACAGTAAACGAACTTATTCTTGCAGCGCAATCAATTCTTAAAGCAGAGATTGCATTTAATAATGATAAGGAAAAGAGTATATTCAACATTGAAAGTATTAAGATTCCGCTTAATGAAAATAGGGAGCAGCTCGTCAGCATTTTTGAAAGATTATGCATACCTCATTTTGAATCAAGCGATTTCATAACAATAAAAAGAGAGAATGCACAAAGCCTTATTTCTGCATTTGGATTCATTGATAAAGAAAATAATGTTAATATTAGCGAAGAAATATTAAACAAATATAATATGGAGCTAGAAAGTGCAAGCAATGCAACTGCTTTGTCAATATTAAACAAAGTTTCTCCATTCAAAATAATGAGGAGGTCAACAAGAATCGGAGCAAGAATAGGAAGGCCTGAAAAGGCAAAGGAGAGGTTGATGAAGCCAGCACCAAATGTTCTATTTCCTGTTGCTGACTATGGAGGAAAAGATAGAAGCCTTGTAAAAATATATGCAAATGAAAAGATGAAATTCAGCAATAATGAGGTTGAATTGGAGATTGCAAGATTCAGATGCGAGAAGGGGCATGAATTTGTTGCATCTTCATTCTGCAGCAAGCATAATTCACCAGCAAAACTTGAGAGGATATGCAAGAGTTGCGGCAGAATTACTGATAAGGAAGTATGCAGCGTATGCAATATAAAAACAGTTGCATATGACAACATTAAATTTAATATTCCAGCACTTATTGATCAGGCAATGAAAAATTTAAATGTTCAGCGGCTCCCAAAAACATTCAAAGGAGTTAAGGGCCTTATAAATTCTGAAAAGATAGCAGAGCCGTTAGAAAAAGGAATTATAAGAGCAAAATATAATATCAATATATTCAAAGACGGAACTGTAAGGTTTGATGCAACAGATGCTCCTATAACACACTTTTATCCAAAGGAATTCCATGTCAGTGTCGAAAAGCTGAGAGAGCTTGGCTATACTGTTGATTATAAAAATAATCCACTTGAGCACGATGATCAGCTTGTTGAGCTCAAACATCAAGATGTGATATTGAATATGAGGGGCGCAGAATATTTTGTAAGAGTTGCACAGATGATCGATGAGATGCTTGTAAAATTCTACAAAATGGAGCCTTTCTACAATGTTAAAGATGTTAATGATCTAATAGGCGTTTATGTAACAACATTATCACCGCACACGTCATGCGGCGTTGTGAATAGAATTGTAGGGTTGACAAATGCGAATGTTGGATTTGCACATCCTTATGTTATAACTGCAAGGAGGAGAAACTGCGATGGGGATGAAGATACAACTATGCTCCTGCTTGATATGCTCTTGAATTTCTCAAAGAGCTATCTCCCTACAACAATCGGGGGCACAATGGATGCACCACTTATTCTAACAATAAATGTACATCCTGAAGAGGTTGATGATGAAGTTCATGCGATGGAAATAGTTGATAGATATCCTCTTGAATTTTATGAGAAAACTCTTACAAATGCATCGCCTTCTGATATAAGCATTGAACTTGTAGGAAATAGATTAAATAAAGAGACGGTATATCAAAATCTTAATTTCACTCATGAGGTGAGTGTAGAAGCAATTGAGGATTCCCCTATTAAGTGCACATATACAAAACTAAAAACAATGCAGGAAAAGATTGATGCGCAGTTTAAGCTTATGGATATGCTGTGCCCAATAGACAAGCCTGATACTGCAAGAAAGCTTATATTGAGCCACTTCATACCAGACCTTATGGGCAATCTTCATTCATTCTCAAAGCAGACTTTCAGGTGTGTGTCATGCAATGCAAAATATAGAAGAGTGCCTTTAATAGGAAAATGTACAAAATGTGGAGGTAAGCTTGTGCTTACAATATCAAAAGGTGGAATTGAAAAGTATCTCAATGTCGCATTAAGCCTTACTGATAAATATAATCTTGAGCCTTATCTTAAGCAGAGATTGATGCTTCTAAAAGAGGAGATAGAGAATGTTTTTGGGGTTATTGGTGCAGAGCGCGCTGTTGGTCAATTCAATCTTGCAAATTATGCTTGAATCTAAAATAATAAACAAAAAAAACAATAAAAAATAATAATGTTTATACTTATAATTTTATAAAGAAAAATAAAAAGAATATATAAATTGTACTAATAAAATAATAATGAATAAAAATTATATTAAATTATAAATTATTTTAAAATTAAAAATGTCAACTTTTATTTTTAATAATTTTATATAATAAATTTTATATAATAAAAATAATATAATATTAAATCTTATTGAGTGATAATATGGTTGAAGATAAAGATAAAAAAGAACAATTTAACGAAGGAAAATTTAATGAAGGATATAATGCAGGAAGAGGGGCGGCGCTCAGAGCAATTGAAAGTTCAATAAAAGGAGCAACAACATTCAATAATGTAACAAATATACCACCTATTAAAAGAAAAGAAAATGATGGAATTAGAGAAGTAAGTGGAAATGAATTAAATAATGATAGTAAAAACGGACGTATTGTTGATTTATCAAATTTTGATCCTTCTTTTGCTAAGGGTTATAAAAAAGGGATGTTGGATGTTTTAAATAAGAGCAACAGCAATAAAACAGTAGAAGGAGTTCTAAGAGAAGAAAGCAAAAAATAAATAAAAAATAAAAAATAAAAATAAAAATTGAAGTAAGTTGATATAATGTATGATAATAAAGTTGTTGAAGAGAAATGGTTGAAATATTGGAAGGATAATAATATTTTCAAGTTTGATGAAAAGAGCAAAAAACCTATTTATATTATTGATACACCACCCCCATTTACAAATGGCGCACTCCACATGGGCCAGGTATTTTGGATTTCATATATTGATACAATAGCCAGATACAAAATGATGGCTGGATATAATGTTATCTATCCTATAGGTTGGGATATGCATGGATTTCCTACAGAGATTGCCGTAGAGAAAAAATATGGGAAGTCTTTATCAAGAGAAGAATTCTATCAAAAAGCGCTTGAGCTTTCAAATTCTAATATCGAAATAATGCGAAATATGGTTGTTAAATTAGGATCTGTTTTTGATGAAAAATTTGAATACAAAACCGCATCAGAAGAATATACTAAGAAAGTACAGCTTGCACTGCTTGAGATGTATAAGAAAGGGAGGATTGTAAGAGATATACATCCTGTATTATGGTGCACTAGCTGCAATACTTCTATATCAAGAGAAGAGGTTGAAGAAGTTCAAAAAGAAACGACATTTAATTATATAAAATTTGATATAGTCAAAGCTGATAAAGGGGAAGCAACTAATAAAAATAATAAAAACAGCAAAAGCAAAAAAGACAATAATTCAATTGTTGACAATATAACAATTGCAACAACAAGGCCGGAGCTCATTCATGCATGTGTTGCCATTGCAGTGAATGACTCTGATGATAGATTCAAGAATCTAATCGGAAAGGAAGCTATTGTGCCTATCTTTAACAAAAAAGTTAAGATTATTGGTGATCCATCAATCAACAAGGAGTTAGGTACTGGATGTGAAATGATATGTACTTTTGGCGATAGCAAAGACGTTATGATGTACCATAAATATAAGCTTGATCTTGTTGATGCAATAGATGAAACAGGCAAACTCAAGAATGCTGATAAATTCACTGGAATGAATATAAAAGATGCAAGAGCTGCCATATTAGATGAATTAAATAAGCAAGGATATCTAAAGAAACAGGAGAAGCTTATTCATTCTGTAAAGGTCCACGACAGGTGCGGTACTGATGCAGAGTTTATGCAGCATACCCAATGGTTTATCAAAATCAAGGATATAAAAGAGAAAATTAAAGAGTCTGCAAATGAAATAAAATGGGTCCCTGAGCAGAATAAACAGAAAATTTTCGACTGGATTGAAGGTATTGAATGGGATTGGAATATATCAAGAAGCAGAATCTTCGGCACTCCAATACCTTTTGGATATTGTGAAAAATGTGGGGAGATTGCAGCGCCTAAAGTTGAAGATCTTCCAATTAATCCCTCTTCAAATCCTATAAGCGGAAAATGCAAAAAGTGTGGAGGTAATATTGTAATGGATTCTTATACTTGTGATGGATGGGTCGATAGCTGTATTACTCCTTTGGTAGTTGCAGGATGGCCTGATAAAAAATTAATGAAAGCAAGATTTCCTGTTGATGTAAGAATTCAAGGCGTTGATATAATTAGGACATGGGCGTTCTTTACAATTGTAGGTGCATTGACTGTTGCAGATGATAAGCCATTTGAAACAATCCTTACACATGGCATGATCTTAGGCACTGATGGAAGAGAGATGCATAAAAGATGGGGAAATGGAATATTTCCTGAAGATATTATTGCAAAATACTCAATAGATGCTATAAGATTATGGGCTGCGCTATCTGGAGGTTTAAATAAAGATAAAATATTTTCATACAAAGAAATGGATTATGCAAGCAGCTTTATAACAAAGCTATATAATTCTGCACTCTTCATAAAAAATGCATCTGATGAATTTGGAGTCCTTGATAGAAAAGAACCGAAGAAAGATATGAATATCTTTGATATGTGGATATTAAATAAATTCAATAAAATAGTAAAAGATGTAAGGGCAGCATACGACAATCTAATGCTCTTTGAGGCGTTGTCAAAGCTTGTAAACTTTTATTGGCACGAATTCTGTGATTATTATATAGAAGATGTAAAGCACAGAGTATATTCAAAAGATGAGAAAATGAAGGGAAGCAAAGAGGCGGCTATATATACTCTAAATTATATACTGCAAAATTCATTGATATTGCTTGCTCCTAATATTCCTTTTGTTGCAGAAGAGATTAATTCAATGTTCTGTAATGAAAGTATATTTAAAGAGAAGCTTCCAGCGTTTGTAGAAATGCCGTCAGAGCCTTCATTTGTAATGAATGGTCTTCTCTTCTCAGCGAATCTTGAAGAGGATCCTGAAATATATGGAGAGATGTTGAATGCAATAATAGTTGAAGCAAGAAAGCAAAAAGCAAAACTCAAAATTGCATTAAATAAGCAGATAAAGTCAATAAATATAAATGTTCCTGTAGAATATTATAACGCGATTTCAGCAAATACAGAAGACATAAAAGGAATAATAAAGGCAGATAATATTAAATTGACAGAGGGAAAAGAACTATCTGTATCTATAGAAGTATAGAATATAGATGAAATTCTTTAATAGTCAAATAAAAAAGAGAAAAGATAGATTAATATATTTATAAATAAGATATAAACGCATAAAAATTAAAATTATTAAAATAATAAAACAAAAAAGAGAATGACAAAGATTAAAGATTTATAAGTAAAGTATATATATTTTTATTAGATAAATAGGAAGATAAGAAGATAATTAATAAGAATATATTTAATTATTTAATAAAAATGCGTAATATTTAATAAATAATAATATTTGTGATGCGATGGCTAGAATATATGGAAAACATCATGGAAAGGCAAAATCAAGAAAGCCTTATGTAGCTGAATTTGGTGTTATACCTAAGGATGCAAATATAACAAAAGAGCAGATAGAAGAGCTCATTGTAAATTATGCCAAGAGTGGCAAAAGTCCAGCTATGATAGGCGAACTTCTTAAAAAACAGCACAATGTACCTTATATAAGAGCATATATGGGTAAAAGATTAAATGAAATTCTTGAAGAAAAGGGATTCAAGAGCGAGATTCCTTATGATCTGCTTGATCTTATGAGAAAAGCAGTTAATATGAGGGAGCACCTTGCAAAGAATAAACAAGATAAATATAATATGTTAAGATTGAAAAGGACTGAATCAAAAATTTGGCGCTTAGTCCGCTATTATACAGCAAATGGATATCTGCCAGCAGACTGGAAGTATGATCCTGCACAAGCTGCACTAATAATAAAGAGTAGCGCATGAAATAAACAATGGTGATGTGAATGCCAATACAAAGAGGAGTTGATAAATGGAAATTAAAAAAATGGTTTACTATTATTGCACCAAAATTATTTAACGAAGTAGAAGTTACTGAGATGCCTGCTAATGATGATAAAGCAGTATTGGGCAGGAATGTTGTTGTAGGGCTTGAAGTGCTTACCGGAAATCCAGCGCATGCATATACGAATGTAACTTTAAAAGTTGTAGGTGTTAATGGAAATAGAGTTATGACAGAATTGATAAAGACAGAAGTGATTGGAAGCTATATTAGATCATTCATAAGGAGAAATAAAAGTATAGCGCATGCCATATTGCCTGTAACAACAAAAGACAATAAAGAAGCAGTTGTCAAGCTTATTGCTATTACAAAGATTAAGACAACTTCATCAAAAATAAAGTCATTGAGAAAAGCGATGTCTGATTTTACTATAAACTACTTCAAGGAAAACAGCCTTGATTCTGCTATTCAATCAATCATCTCCGGCCAGTTCCAATCAGAGCTAGGTGCAAAAGTCAATAATATAGTTGATTTAAGCAAGCTTGAGGTAAGGAAGCTTGAATTAAAGTCAATCTCTAATACAAGCAACAAGAAAGAGGAAGAAAAGAGCACGAATGAAGTTAAAGCCGAAGTCACCAAATAATAAAAAGTAATTTTTATTTTTAATTATTTATTTTATTAATTTTATTTACTTCTATTTTTTCTATTTTTGATTTATTCTACTTTCATACTTTTAGATATCTTTTTAGATTTTTCTGTCAATTATTTATTATTAATTTAAATATAGTGATTTTATAGAGAAGATAGAAAATAATAAAATGGGAATTTATTTATCATCAGCTGTTGTTATACTATCTTTATTTGCAATGCTTGAATTTGTATATTTGGGCGCAAATCTAATATTCTATGCACTCTTCGTAGTTGTCTTTGTTCTCATGCTTTATCTATTATATATAACAAATATACAACCACAATCTAAAGAGGAGCAGAAATCAAAGAGCAGCAAAAGCAGAGAAAGAAGATATATACCAAAAAAGAAGATTGCAAAGCAATAAAATTCTTAGTTTACTTTTAGTTTTCTATTGTTGGTTAATCATTAATTTATTATACTTATTGTATTAATTATTTTTATTATTTTTATAAAAAGAAAAAAAAATAAAAGTTAAGGTAAGTTGATGGACATTCTTATCATCGCGGAAAAACCAAGCGTTGCAAATAGAATAGCACATGCATTGGGCAATGGAAGTGAGAAAAGGGAAGTAAAAAATAAGATTAGCTTTTATAAAATAAACCGCAATAATGATATAATATTTGTTGCAGCGGCTGTTGGTCATCTATTTACAATAAAACAGAAAGGCAATGAGCGCGGCTATCCTGTGCTTGATACAGAATGGGCTCCTTCTTATTCTGTAAATAAGAATTATAGTTATACAAAAGATTACCTTGATGTACTGAGCGGGCTTGCAAAAAATTCTAATCTACTTATAAATGCATGCGACTTTGATATTGAAGGAACTGTAATAGGCACCAATATAATAAGATTTACAAAGCCCGAAAGTTTGAAAGATGCGAAGCGTATGAAATTCTCTACAACAACTACTCCTGATTTGATTGCAGCCTATGAGCATCTCATGCCATTGGATATAAACAACTTCTATGCTGGAGAGGCAAGGCATACGCTTGACTGGCTGTGGGGTATAAATCTGAGTAGAGCTTTAACGTATGCAGTGCATGGAAGCAGCAGATCTTCAATGTTGAGTATAGGAAGAGTGCAAGGGCCTACGCTTGCAATTCTGGCAAAGCGTGAGAAGGAAATAAGTGCCTTTATATCAAAGCCTTTCTGGAGGCTTTCCATTACTGTAAAAGATATTGAATTCATGAATACAAAAGGAGATATATTTGATAAGAAGGCTGCAGAAGATTCTTATAATAGAACATTATCAATGAAAGATTCTGCTAAAGTTAGATCAATAGAAACAAAAGAGAGTAAGCTCAATCCGTATCCGCCGTTTGATCTTACTGCATTGCAGCTTGAAGCAAGCAGGGTATTTCAGATGGACCCTTCTGTAACTCTTTCAATAGCGCAATCGCTGTATGAGAAGGCATATATCTCATATCCGAGGACCTCATCACAGAAGCTTCCTGCTACATTGGGTTTAGAAAAAATAATAAGGGAAATCAGAAAGAATCCAAAATATGAGAAGCTTGCAGATATGCTGATAAATGAAAAGCTATTCAAGCCACATGAAGGTGAGAAAGAAGATGAAGCGCATCCTGCAATATTTCCTACTGGAGTTGAGCCAACTGGATTAAATAATTATGAGGAAAAGCTATATGACCTTATAACAAAGAGATTTTTGGCGTGTTTTGCAAAGCCTGCGCAGATTGCAAAGACAAAGATTATAATTGATGTTGATTCAGAGCAGTATGCAGCTACTGGCACTATTATAAACAGCATGGAGTGGCTCTCAATATATAATTTTGCAAGGATTGATGAAAAGATTATGCCAAAGTTTGATGAGCATGAACACATAAAAATTACAGATGTAAAAATGAATGAATTACATACACAGCCACCGCGCCGTTATACAAAGGCAGGCCTTATATCAGAGCTTGAAAAGCGCGATTTAGGAACAAAGGCGACGCGCGCTCAGATTATTGATACATTGTTTAAGAGGAAGTATATAGAGGGTACAAGCATAATTGTTACAAAGTTTGGGATGAGTGTATATGAAGCTCTTGCATCAAACTGCAGTATGATTGTTGATGAAAATACTACAAGAAAGCTGGAAGAAGATACAGATAAAATTTCAAAAGGTATTATATCGGAACAGGATGTAATTGAAGAAGGGAAGAAGATGCTTCTTGAAGCACTTGAGCAGTTCAATAAGAATAGAGAGCAGCTTGCTGCTGCCATGAGGGCAGGATTGCATGAAAGCAGCATTGTTGGCAAATGTCCTGTAGATGGAGGTGATTTAGTAATTAGAGTATCAAGAGCAGGCAAGCAGTTTGTTGCGTGCAGCAATTATCCAAAATGCACTAAAACCTACTCTATACCACAGAGGGCGCTTGTGATCGGAACTGGAAAGGTGTGTGAGAAGTGTAATAATGCACCTATTGTAAAGATAATAGTGAAAGGAAGGAAGCCTTTTGAGATGTGTCTTGATCCTAATTGCAGAGAAATTATAGAGCAGACTGAGAAAATTACTGTTGAGAAAGAAAATAAGAGTGAAGAAATGAAGGTGCAAGAAAACGAGGAGGCTGTCGAAGAGACAAAGAAACCCAAGACAACAAAGAAAAAGAAAACAAAGGAAAAATCAAAAACCACAAAAAGCAAAAAGAAAGGATCTAAATCAAAAACTAAAGATCAAGATGATGCTAAACAGGAGTGAAATATTATTCATTAATATAAAAAAGTAATAAAGAGGGATGAATAAATAAAAATAATTAAAAAATAAATATAATTAAAATAAATATAATTAAATATAAAATTAAAATATAAAGATAAGAAAATTGATAATATGTTCATACCAACCCATTATAAAAAATTAAAAAGAGGTCCACAAGTAATACTTCCAAAAGATATAGGAGCAATAATTGCTTATACTAATGTAAACAAAGATAGTATATGTATAGATGCGGGAACAGGTAGTGGATGGATGGCGGTTTCATTGGCAAAGATAGCAAAGGAGGTTATAAGCTATGATATTAGAGATGACTTTATAAAGATAGCAGAATATAATAAGAGAATAGCAAATGTTGACAATCTTATACTAAAGAAAGGCAATGTTATAAAGAAAATTAAAGAAAAAAATGTTGATCTTGTTGTGCTTGATATGCCAAACTCAGACAAAGCATTAAAAAATGCTTATAAAGCACTCAAGGAAGGAGGGTTTGTAGTTGGCTATCTACCTCATATGGAGCAGCTGGGCAAATTTGTTAAGAGAATGGAAAAATTAAAGTTTAAGAATATATACTCTATAGAATTAATTGAAAGAGATATTCTTGTAAGAGAACAAGGTATAAGACCTTCTACTAAAGGAGTATGGCATACTGCATATCTATCATTTGGGGAAAAATAAAAATTAGTAATAAGGTAAGTATCAGAGTTCCTAATGAAATAATATAATTATATTGGGCGTATGAAATTATACCATACGCCCAGGTGGATGAGAATAGGGTCTATCTAAAATAAGTATACAATTGATGCGTTTTATATATTAATTAAAAAGATTTAAATACTTTTCGCTTTTTTTCCATAAAATAATATGTTGTTAATATCCTCTAATATTTAAATAATTTAAATAAAAATATAGTAAATAAATATTTATTATTAATTTTATGTGCAGATATTATAAAGTTTAAAGTTTAAATAATAAATGTAGTAAATATTTATTATTTTATCACAATATTTTATCACAATGTTTTTAGATTATAATAATAAAATAATAAATGAAAGATATTTATAGGTTATTGATAAATATTATGCATTAAGAATTTAAAAAATTAATAATAATAAATTAATAATAATTATATAATATATAAAAAAATATATAATAAAAATTATATAAAAATTATAATAAAATATAAATTAAAAAATATTAAAATAGAAATAAAATAAAATTAAAATATTAAAAGTGTGTTTATTATAATAAAGTGATTTTAATGACAAAGAGATCCCATGGCTTATTTGTCGGCAAGACAAGACATTTAGCAAGACATCACAGGCCTTCAGATTTAAGTATACACAGCTACATAAAAAAGTTCAATATAGGAGATAAAGTGGCGATAGTGCCAAAAAGCAATGTTAGAAATATACCACATCCAAGATATAAAGGGAGAATTGGAACTATTATTGATAAGAGAGGATCCTCTTATGTTGTAAAAGTAAAAATTATGTCTGCTGAGAGAACCTTAATTGTTCCACCTCTACATCTAGAAAAGGTAGATATTGCAAAGAGCAAACAATAATCAATTATAAATTATTTAATTTTTTATTTTATTATCTAATTAAAAAATAAAAACAAGAATAAATAAAAAAATAAGAAAAAAGAGAGTATTATTTTAATACTCCTTCTTGAACATTGGCTTTACAAATAAATAGAATCTTTCATTGCCTTGAAGCTCCTGTACTATTCTTTCAGCAATAATCTTTGCAGGATCTTGTGTTAGTTTCACTCTTTCTTCAATATCTTTGAAGCTCTCAAACTTCTTCTCAGATCTTTGCTTAAGTAATTCATCAAGGTGTTTTCTGCCTATTCCTGGAAGCAGCGTAAAGGAGTGCTCTCTTATATTAAGGGGGCCTGCAGTATTGAAGATATCTACATATTTTTGCTCATGATTTTTTACTATTTCCGTAACAATTCGAAGAAGTTCGCTTTTTGCAGTTTGTGTTAATTCATTATAACTTATCCTCTGCTTTATTAATGCGATCTTGTCCCTTTCATTTCTACCTATATAAACACGCTCTCCAGATTTCAAGGATACGCCAGGTTTTGGTACTGCTTCAAGAAGCGTAAACATTTCTTCTCCTATTAGTTGTGCAATAGGTTCTGATCTACTTGAGGAAGACTTTCCAGTAAGTAAGAAATCAAGTACAACTGCATATTCCTCTCGCTTGCCATAGCCTTCCATATCAACCACTTTTTATTTTTCTTCAAATTTAAATTTAAATTTTTCAAATTTTCAACCTTCCTTTATTATTGATAATATTTTATTTTCTGTTTCTTCATCAAGCGGTTTGCTGTTTTTTGATGTTATATTTTTTAATGTAAATATATTATCGGGTTTAACATTAGCTATTTCAATAGCTATATGCCTGTCAATTCCCACTTCTTCAGCCAATTTTAATAATTTGTTTTTTAATGTTTTACTTGGTGCAAATTTTTCAGCATGTTCTAATGCACGCTGCTGTTCGTAAGTTAATTCACTTTTCTTTCTTTCATTTAATATTTCTTTAACTTCTGCAAGTGTTACAACATCTTCTGCTTTAATCTCCTGGCCAATCATTTTATCATCTTTAAATTTTAATTTTTTAAATTTTTTATATTTTCTATTTATTAATAAATAAATATTTAATTTTATAAATATAATATTTATAAACGTTATATAATTAACATTTTATATTTGATAGGTAGGTTTTATTAACTTTTTGCTTATCCTTTATTCTTGCATACTCATGTTGATTCTAATCATTTATTTAACCATTATATCTACAAACTTCAGATATATAAATTTATTATATAACATTATTTGATAAAAATTAGAAGAATTCCTCTATTATACCAATAAATAAAAATTTGAGAAAAGTATTTAAATTTAGTTTATGATTTATAGACAGGTGATCAGATGAAGCTTTCTGAAATATATAATATGGATATATACAGCGATGGAGGACAATATGTTGGAGAGGTTAAGGATGTAATATTAGATTTGGAAAAGAGTTGTGTTAGCAGACTGCTAATGGACGAATGGAAGAATATGGATAAAGAAGCAGCAAAAAAAGTTCTTCAACAAAAGAGTATTTTATTCAAAAACGTAAAGAACGTTGGAGATGTTGTACTTGTATCCGTATCTCAACGAACAAAACAAGAAGGAGCAGCAACTGCAACAGAAGTTGGAGATTTAACACGTTGATATAAGCAATAAAGAAAAATTAAAAAAAAGGATGTGAGCAAATTCTTGTTTTATACAAGAGTCTTAGCCTTTGCACGATTATATTGACTGCAGGGGGCTCATACTTTATTAATTAATAAATTTTATTATTTTTATATTATTATTTTTATAAATATAAATAACAAAATATTATCAAATAAAAAATCTATTTAATTATAAAACAAAAAAGAGTAAAGTTATATATTTTATATATCTATTATAATAAAAAAATATTAGAAAATTATTTATTTATATTTTTTATAATTTATGTTTTTATATCTTTATTTATATTTATTTAAATTAAAAAATTAAGATATCAAAATATTAATATAATAATTAAATTAACATAATTAAAATATTGCTCCCTTCGTCTAGTCCGGCCAAGGACATGGGGCTTTCAACCCTAAAACCCGGGTTCAAATCCCGGGGGGAGCATTTCTATTTCTTGAGGTCTTTTTCTTGCAAATTTCTTCTATATCTATATTTCTGCACAATAACACGCGCAAAAGTGTGTACCGCAACTATTTTATTTTTTAAGGTCGCTATATTCATTATAATAACATTTTCCCTACTCTCTCAGGGTTTGTTGTCGAAAGAGAGGAAGTAATCCCTGCTGTAGTAATTGTATTTAACGGCGAAGAAAAGGTTTATAATTTGTCAGGATCCTATTATAAATTTTCAACACACTATTTAAAAAATAAAAATAAAATAATAAAAGGTGTTTTTATAAAAATCAATTGGATGATTGGTGGAGTTCAGGGGATTGGAATTGATACTGCTGCTTTGATATTTGGAGACAGTGTTGCTAAAGCAGGCTATTATCTTTTTGGAAGCCGTGAATACTATTCAACTATAAAAAATCGCCATAGCTATACAACAGTCAAGATAAGCGATGCCCCTTCAAGCAGTATCAACAATAATATTGAGGTTCTTATTGCAACCGATGCAGAAACAATATTTCAGCACTTTACAAAAGTGAAGGATTTTATAATATATGACAAGAAAATTGAGAATACAGAATTAAACGCAATACGATCAATGGAGAATGAAATTATAATTAGCGCTTATGAAATTCTATCAAAAAACAATCTTGGATCAACATGCAAGGATGCAATTGAATATACTAAAAAGAAAGGCGTTAGGGCATTAGGTATTGACTATAATACAATTCTCCAATCAATAATGAATCAGCTCAATATTCCATCTCCACTTACTGAGCGTGCAAAGACAATGATAGGAGTTGGAGCATCATTCAAGCTCCTTGGCTTGAGCTTCGATCTGCTCAGCTCAACCATCAGCTCAAGGTTCAAAGACCCTACAATAGCAAAGCTCAATGTCATGGCAGCAAAATCCGGATATGATTCAACTGATTCATTCTATAATTTAAAGGCGCTTGATGTTTCATCTCATAGGATTGAGGTTGATGGCAATACCGCATCCGCAATAGGCAAGATGCTCGGAGGGCTTAAATTCCAATCATACTATCCAATTACGCCTGCTTCAGATGAGAGCACATATATTGAAGCGAATCAAAATCTAATCCTTAATACCTCTTCAGGACCAAAGAATGGAGGAGTGGTTGTATATCAAACAGAAGATGAGCTTGCTGCAATCAATGCCGCGATAGGCTCTGCTCTAACAGGCGCTAGGTCTGCAACTGCAACCTCTGGACCTGGATTTTCATTGATGGCAGAAGGTATAAGTTGGGCTGGAATGAATGAAGTTCCTGTTGTAATTACATATTATCTAAGAGGGGCGCCTTCAACAGGTCTTCCAACAAGAAGTGGTCAATCTGATCTGATGTTTGCCCTTAATGTAGGGCATGGAGAATTTCCAAGAATTGTGATTGCTTCAAGCAATCATTATGAAATAATCAATGATGCAATAACTGCACTCAATCTTGCAGAAAGGTATCAGACTCCTGTCATACATTTGATTGAGAAGAGCCTTGCAAATGCATATGCAGTTATTGATGAAGATAAGATTAATGCTGATAATATAATCATTGATAGAGGTGAATTTACAAACAATACTGATGCAAGCTATAGAAGATTCAAGTTTAATGAAGATGGTGTGTCTGCAAGGGCACCTCTCGGTAATGCGGCGATGTTCTATTCAGGTGACGAGCATAATGAATATGGACATATTGATGAAACCTCTTCAAATAGAGTTAAGATGTATGAGAAGAGGAATAAGAAGCTTGAGCTTGCAATGAAAGAAATAGAAGGCAGGTATAAAATATGTGTGAATGGAGATAAGAATGCAGAATATGCTATTATAACGTGGGGCAGTGGGGTTGGTCCTTCAATAGAGTGTATTGATAGATTGAAGAAAGAAGGTATAAATATGCAGGTTGTGCAGATAAAGATGTTTAATCCATATCCAAGCAAGGAAGTTTCTGAAATATTAAAGAATAAGAAAAGAATCATTGCTGTTGAAAACAATTACAATGCGCAAGGCGCAGAAGTTATGCAGCTGAATACAGGGATAAAAGCAACTGATTTTGTTCTTAAATGGACAGGAAGAGCAATAGCAGATGATGAATTATTTGATGCACTTGTTGATATTATCAAAAACAACAAGAATAAAGTAGTATTGAATGATGAATTTTGATAATGTTTAAAAAAGTTAGAAATAAAAAAATGGAATAAAAAATAAAAAAAAATAAAAAAATATTAAAGTGGTTTTATGAATAGTATTAATGGGTTGAATATTGATGATACTGTTGAATTTAATGATTGGTGTATAGGCTGCGGAAATTTTGGTATATTGAGAGCAGTTGAAATGACGCTTCATGATTTGAAGTTTGATTATCACAATACCGTAATGGTTTCTGGAATCGGCTGCTCTGGAAAGCTTCCTCATTTTTTGAATGTTAAGATTGATGGAGTACATACTCTTCATGGAAGGGCATTGGCATTTGCAAGCGGCATCAAATTATCAAATCCAAAGATGAATGTCATAATCGATGCTGGAGATGGAGATACTTTTGGAATTGGCGTTGGACATTTTGTAAGTGCAGGAAGAAGGAATATGAAGATAACATTAATAACACATAATAATGGTGTATATGGATTGACTAAAGGCCAAGCCTCTCCTACCTTAAATAGAGGTGAGAAGACGAAATCCCTTCCAAAGCCAAATATAAATGATCCAATTAATCCAGTAGCGCTTGCGCTTGTTTCCGGCTATACTTTTGTTGCAAGGAGCTTTGCATATGATACCCAGCTAACTATATCAATATTAAAGGAGGCGATTGCACATAAAGGGATTGCACTTGTTGATATACTGCAGCCATGTCCAACATACAATGACATCAATACTATTGATTATTATAAAAATAAAATATACAAACTTGACATTGATTATAAAGTGAAAAATGATGATGAAAGATTAGAGAAGCTTACACAAGCAATTCAAAAAGCATATGAAACAGAGAAGATTCCTGTTGGCATATTTTACCAAAATGAGCTGGTACCTGATTACAGCGATAGAATCAAGGAGAATATACCTAATTATTTGGACTATTATCCTGCAATCCAAGAGATATCAAACAATAATAAAAGTACTGTTGGTGCAGCCCAACTTTTGCAGAAGCATAGAATTATCTAAATAATTTTAAATAAATAAAATACTAAATTATCTTTATATAATATTCAATAATAAAGATAGCAATAATAGCACGAAGTTTAAGTAAAATGTTTTCAAGTAATGAATAATAAATATATTTATCAAAATAATAATTAAATATTATTTTGCACTATCACAGGCGCATAATCCTAATTCATCTATTCTGCTATTGCATATAGGGCATCTCATTTCAAGATATTCTGCTTCATAAAATTCCTTATTATATAATAAGATATGTGCGTCTTTTATTATCCTACTATCTTTTTTACTTATCCTTTTTGTACTCTCTTTCTTTATTTTTATTGTATTATTCTTTCTCATATATCTCATCAAATAATAATATTAATAAAAACAAAAAATAAAAATAAATAAAATATAAATTAAAAATAAAATAAAAAAAATAAAAAATAAAATTTAAAAATTAAAACATATTTTCGGTCTTTGTTAAAGTGACTCCTTTCTGCCCTTGATATTTTCCTTTATAAGGATGTTCAACAGGAGTTAATGTTCTTGCAAATATTAGATGAATGAATCTTAAATTTTCCTTTAATCTTATTGGAAATTTAGAGCCAATAACTTCTATTGTTATATTACCTTCAAATCCTGCATCAACAATTGTTGGAGGTACGCTTATGCCCATTCTGGCAATTGATGATTTTAAATTAACAAAAGCCATCACATCATCAGATAATCTTATATATTCTTTTGTGGTCAGAAGCGCATGTTCATGTGGTTGTATAATGAAAGAACTTCCCTTTTCAACTTTAAAGAATTCATTAAAATCATTTTCGTTTCCAGATTCAAAAACCTTTTCTGTATCTTTGAACCTTACTATCTCATTGCCAATTCTAAAGTCCATCCCATTTTCATGTATTGTTTCTGGTGTTATTGGATCAACAACAATACGCCTTTTTTCTATATAATATTTTAAATCTCTATCTCCTAATATCATATAATCTCCCTATTCATATAAATTTAATAAAAATTAAAATTAATAAATGTGTAGGTTTATTTTTATAATAGTAAAAGAGAAAAATAAAATAAAAAAAATAAAAAAATATGATGAAAATATGAAGGAAGGAATAAGAATTATATCCTTTGGCTGTGCTCCGCTTGAAGGTAAAAAAACTATGCTACTTGGTATAATATCTAGAGATGGGGTTATTGAAGGCGCAATATCTACTAAAATTGATGTTGATGGAAATGATTCAACAGAAAAAATAATTAATATTATTAAAAGATCGCGATTCAAGGATCAGATAAAGATTGTTTCATTAAATGGTATTGGAATTGCAGGATTAAATATTCTTAATGTAAGTTTATTAGAAAAAAAGCTTAATGTCAAAATTCTTTCTATAACAAGGAATAAGCCACATCCAGATAAGCTTATAAAAGCGCTTAAAGCATTTTCACATGTAGAAAAAGCAGATGTGAGTGAAAGAATAAAGTTTGTTAAGGATGCTTCAAAATTAAAAATAATGAAATTAAATGGATTTTATGCACAGACTGATTTAGATAAAAAAGATGTTAAGAAATTTTATTTAGAAGCTGTAAATATGTTAAGAATTATACATATTATATTAAGTGCAATTTCAAAAGGAGAATCTAAAGGAAGAATATAATTATTCATAAAGTATTTATAAGTTTATTTTTATTATTAATTTATTATTTATAAGTCATTATTTATTCTTCATAATTTTATATTAAAATATTTAAATTAAATATTAAATTAATTTGATTATAAATTATTAATTATCATTTTAATTGTTGTGATTATATGGACCTGTTAGCAAAAGTAATTATTATAATAATACTGCTGATTGTAATTGCTATAATATACTATCAGGTTTTTGCATACAAGAATAATTCTAATAATCAACAGACGCAATCTGAAGCTGTGAAGATGGTTTTATCAGATATAATGAATAGAACTCCAAATGCAAATATTTCTGATATTAATGTACTCAATTATTCAAAAAATAAAGGGTGGTTAATAACATTAATGGTTGCATATAATAAAACAAAGCCTTGTCCTACTTTATTGAGTGAAATGTATTATTCAAATATAACGTTAAGCCCTACCAATCAAACATTAGTGCAAAACTGCAAAGTATTTGGATATTCAAATCAATCAAATTATCTTGTTACTATGCCAGAAGCTGCAATTACTATTTCATATGATTCAAGCAAATATGCAAAATCCTTTGTCAATGAATATGGCTATGGTAATGTAAATGTATATGCAAACTTCTCTTCCAATCTAACATCAAATACATTGAAGCAGATCATTACAGGAAATATATTAAGTATAGAAAATCAAACTGTAACAAATCAATCGAGCGCTTTTAATACTTTGAGTACTGGATTAAGCGACGTATGGCTTATAAAATATACTGCAAAGAATGCACCCTATTCTCTATATATAGAAATGACCCAGTATGGTAAAATAATAAATCAATTTGATATTAATTCTATTTAACTTATCTTTTTATTAATAAATATTAGAAATAAAGATTAGAAGTTATAAAATGTTAGATAGAGAATAAAATATTTAATATAATAAAAAGAAGATAAAATTATTTAAGAAAAACAGAGGGAAAATAAATAAAAAAATTTAAAAAATAAATTTAAAAATTAAAATTTTCTTTAACTACTTCTATTATAAAATTTAGCATAAGGTTTTTAAAGGTTATCAGTGAAATTTGGAATAGGCGATAAAAAGGTGTTTTTATGAGCGACCTGGTAAATGATGTATTAGGACAAAGTAAAGAGGACGACTTTTATACGACGGAAATAAAGATAGTAACTGCTGGTTTTGGTGGAGCTGGTAACAATATTGTTAACAGACTTTTGAAAGCCGGCGTGAAAGGTACTGATTTTGTTGCTGTTAATACAGATGCGCAGCACTTCAAGATAATCGATGATAGAATCAAGAAGGTTTTGATAGGAAGAAGCATAACAAAAGGATTAGGTGCTGGCGGAGATCCAAAAATAGGAGAGAAAGCAGCAGAAGTTGACAGGCATCTTATTGAAGATGCATTTTCAGGAGCACAGCTTGTATTCCTATGTGCAGGTATGGGAGGAGGAACAGGTACTGGTTCAATAAAGGTTGCAGCACAGATTGCAAAAGAGCAAGGGGCAATCGTAGTTGCTATGGTAACATACCCATTCGATTTAGAAAGAGTTAGAAAGGTAAAAGCAGAAGAAGGAATTCAGCAATTAAGAAAGTATTGTGATAGTGTAATTATTGTTGATAACAACAGGCTTGCAAAATTAGTTCCAAATCTTCCATTGAATGATGCATTTGCACTTGCCGATGAGGTTCTTGCAAAAGCAATAGGTGGTTTGGTATGGACAATAACACAGCCAAGCCTGATAAATATTGACTTTGCAGATGTAAGAGCAATATTGGGTGGAGGTCAAGTTGGATTTATTGCAGTAGGAAGCGGAAGAGGAACAGACAAAGTTGCAATTGCAGCAGACGGTGTTCTTAAGAACAAGCTTCTTGATGTAGATGTTGAAGGTGCCTCTGGAGCTCTTATACACATCTCTGGTGGCCAATCATTGACAATAGGCGATGCTATAAAAGCAGGAGAAATTATAACTGATCAAATGGATCCAAAAGCAAATGTCAAGTGGGGTGCAAGAATTATACCTGGATATGATGAGCAGATAGAGATTGTTGCAATCATAACTGGTGTAAAGGGTGCAAGCATTCTTGGCAAACTTGAAGAGAAAAAGGATTCGTCAGTTAATGGATTAGAGATGATCTAAATCATCTCTTTTATTTTTTAATATTTGGTGATCAAATGGTAGAGGACGAATTTGTAGCAAAGTTAGGTGTTGTAGGATTAGGCGGAATGGGTAGTAATCTTGTTAATAGACTTTACAATAGCGGTATAAAAAGTGCTACTACAATTGCACTTAATACTGATGCAAAGCATCTAAAGATTATTAATGCTCATAAAAAAATCCTGATAGGAAAAGAAATAACGAAAGGTCTTGGTGCAGGAGGATATCCTGAAATAGGTCAGAAATGTGCGGAAGCAAGCAAAGATGAAATAATGGATGCAATCAGTGGTTATGATATGCTATTTCTCGCAGCAGGAATGGGAGGAGGAACTGGAGGTGGTTCAATAGCATCTGTTGCCC
This sequence comes from Candidatus Micrarchaeia archaeon, assembly GCA_049967795.1. Lineage (GTDB taxonomy): Archaea > Micrarchaeota > Micrarchaeia > Micrarchaeales > Micrarchaeaceae > JAJZYD01. The sequence continues at coordinate 61,119 of JBMFSA010000003.1, forward strand.
AGATGGCAAAAGAACAAGGGTCGCTCGTTGTTGCTTTTGTTACATATCCTTTCTCATTAGAGAGAAGCAGAAAACAGAAAGCAGATTGGGGAATTCAGCAATTAATCAAGAATGCAGATACTACTATAATAATAGAGAATGATAGGCTTTTGAAGATTGCACCAAATCTTCAAATAGAAAAAGCATTCGAATTGGCAGATAGCATTGCAACAAATGCTATAAGAGGAATAGCAGATACAATAATGCTGCCAAGCTTGATTAATCTTGACTTTGCAGATGTAAGAGCTGTAATGAAGGATGCAGGAACTGCTGTAATAAATATAGGATCTGGTTCAGGCCCTGACAAAGTAAACAAAGCAGTTCAATCAACAATAAATCATCCATTGCTCAATATTGATGAAGAAGGAGGCAAGAGTGCATTAGTACACGTAACAGGAAGTGCTGCTTTGACAATCGAAGAGGCAACAAAAGTAGGCGCAGGAGTAACAGACAGTCTTGATGAAAGAGCAAATGTAATATTTGGTGCAAGAATGATGCCAGAGCTTCAAGATCAGATAAGAGTAATGTCAATAGTAACAGGCGTAAAGCCAAAGCTCGGCGAGTACAGCAGATTAGCAGCATCAAGCGAAGAAAAGAGCCCTATCTTCGAAAGTATTGAAAATATAATCTAAATATATTAATTTTATTTTTTCTTTTTTTATTTTGTTTTTCTTTCTTTTTCCTTTTTTTATTTATTTCCATTCTTATTGGTGAGATTAGAAAAATATATAAATAAAGAGGTTAATTAACTATATATAATTTATAGTTTTTGTTACAAATACTTAATTTTATTAATCTAATAAAAATGCACAGATATCTTTATAAAAATAATATACAATATATTAAAAAATAGTTAAACTTATAAATAAGATAAAGAATATAAAAATTTAAAAAGTAGAAAAAATATTAATAATAAAATTTTAAATAATATTTGATAATTAATATTAATTAAGTATTAATTAATATCAATAATTATTATATAATATATTAAATACAAATAAAAATTGTTGATTTTTATGGCAGAAGATGAAGTTCAGATTGAATCTATGAAGGAGGTAAGAGTTGGAAAGTATATATTGATAGATGGAGTTCCATGCAGGGTTGTAGAGATAGATACGAGCTCGCCCGGCAAACATGGAGCTGCAAAGATGAGAGTTACCGCAATAGGTATATTTGATGATAGCAAAAAGACAATAATAAAACCAAGCAGCGCAGATATAGAAGCACCTATAATAAAAAAGAAGAAGGCTCAGGTCGTATCAGTAAATGGCAATAATGTACAGCTTATGGATTCAGAAACTTATGAAGTTTATGAACTTCCTTTAAAAGATGAATTCAAGGATAAGGTTGTTCCAGGAAAGGAGATAGAAATTATAGAAGCAATGGGTAAGAAAGCAATTGCAAAAGCATAAGTAGTGAAAATATAAAAATAAGAAATAATAATTAATATAAATATGAATGTAAATAAAAACAAGGTGTATATTTATGGAATTGAAGATAAATAAAGATGAAGAGAACAAGATAATGGATAGAAGAGAAATTGAATTTTATGCTGTTGCCGAGGATAAAACTCCATCAAAAGCAGAAATAAAAAAGGAAATATGTAAGAAATTAAATCTTAATCCTGAATTGACTATTGTTGTAACTGTTGATCAGGAATTTGGTATGAAGAGAAGTAAGGTTAAGGTGCACAGCTACAAGAATTCAGATTCATTGAAGAAATTTGAGCTTAAGCATGTCATTGATAGATTAAATAAAAAGAAGGATGAGAAAAAGGAGCAGAAAACAAGTGAAAAGACAGAGGAGGGAGCAAAGGAAGCGGAAAAGGCCGCAACTGAAGCAAAGGCATAAATAAAATAAATCATAAAATTATAAATAAAAGGCGATAATATGGCAGACAAAGAACAAAAAAAGAAGACATTTAAAAAATATGAGCCAGGAAGGATGTGTCCAAAATGCGGAAGCAGGATGGCGGATCATGGCGACAGGTACGCATGTGGAAAGTGCGGCTATACCGAATTCAAGAAGAAATAAAAGCAAATATAAATTTAATTATTTTATTTTTTTAAATTTTTGGGATATTTTTATTATTTGTTATTATAATTAATATATCAAATGGTAGTATGGTAGTATGGAAGCTGATTCTAAAAGAAAAAGAAAAATAAAAATAGCAAGAAAACAATCTACTTATATATTTGAAACTAATAAAAATATATCAAAGAAAAATTTACCAACAACAAAGTCTTCAAAAACAAAGAATTTAAATTTAAACTTGAAAAGCCAAAAGCCAAGCCCTATGTTAAAATATCTTTTTTATTTTTTAACATTTGCAACTCTATTAATTACAATATTGAGCGTCGTGCTTTTTGGCTATAATATTATATCATTTGTTGATGCAGAAATTTATTCATCAATTGCATTCTCTCTCTTTCTGCCCTCTATTGTTATTGCATATCTTTCAAGAAGGTATTCGCTGAATCAAATACTTGATGAACTCGGATTGTCGAGAAACCACATATCTGTTAAACTATTTATTTATGGTATTATAATATTCTTTGCAATATTGCTGCTTGAAATTGCGTTGAGTTTATTTTCATATATAACAGGGATACCTCTTCCAACACATGTAAGTGAGTTATTATCCGGATTGCCTTTATATTTTATATTGTTCAGCGTGTTTATTGCACCACTTGATGAAGAAATTGCATTCAGAGGATTTCTTGTAAAACGTATTGGAATTGTAGCATCTGCATTTATATTTGCAATATTACATGCAAGTTATGATTCTATTGCAGAAGGAGTAGGTGCATTTATATTTGGATTGATAGCAGGATATGCCTTCAAGAAAACAAAATCTCTGTATCCTTCATTGATTGCACATATACTTGTAAACTTGTTGGCAGTTGTTGCACTGTTTCTTTTTACTGGCATTCTATAATATTTATAATGTTGCCTTATAAATTATTATAAATTTATTTTTAATAAAAGAAGTTTTGATAAGAAAATAAATAAAAAAAATAAAAAAAATAAAAGATTTTTATGGTATTAAACGCTAATAAAATAAATAAAATAAATAAAATAAAAAAGAAGCAAAAAAGCAATACAAGCAATAACGAGAAATTAACAGAAATGAGATCAAGAAATAAAAATAGAGCAATTACAAATAATAAAAAATCAAACAAACATCTAAAAATAATACTTGTCGGTCCAAAATATCAAATAAATTTGGGCTATATGGCAAGAGTGCTTAAAAATTTTGGCATTAATGAGATGAATCTTGTTAGTCCGAGATGCAATTATAAAGGCAAAGAGGCGATAAAATATTCAAAACATGCAAAAGAATTACTGCTTAATGCAAAAGTATATGATACAATAGAAGAAGCAATAAAAGGATGTGATATTGTTTTTGGATCTACAGGGGCTTGGTATAAATGCAGCACGTCTTTCTTTAATCTATATACTCCAAAGCAGGCAAAATTATTTTCAAAGAGTAAGAAGAATATAGCAATACTGATAGGAAGAGATGATATTGGATTGACAAAGGAAGAGTTGAAGCTTTGTGATGGAATAATATTCATTCCATCTAATACCAATTATAGTGTACTCAATATATCTCATGCTTTAGCTATTATCCTCTATGAATTCTTGTCAGAATCTTTTGAATATATGCCTGATATGTTTTATGCGGAAGATAAAGATATTAAAAATATAATAGGACTTTTTAATTATATTGTAGAGAGCAAGCAGTGGATAAGAAATAAAGAAGAGGTTGTTATGGCATTTAAGCATATTTTAAAAAGATCAAATGCAACTACAAAAGAAATAAATGCAATTACTGTTGGGTTGTCTCAAAATAATCCACAAAAACAAGAGAAAAGAAAAAATAAAAAATTAAAATGAAAGATAAAATAGAGACTAATTTTCAAGAAAGAAGAAAATATTTATTATTTGTATCTTCTTTATCTCTTTTGTTGCTGTCCTTTTTTGCTTTTTATTATTTTTACCTTCTTAGGGGTTATTAGAATCTTTTCATCGTCGAGTTTTGCAATATCTCCATCAATCTTTTCAACATATGCTTTGAGTGTATCTATAATACTTTTTAATGTATTCTGCCTCTTTGCAAGCTCAGATATATTTAAAAGTATTATATTTCTTTTTTGGAGCTCTGCCTCTATAAGCTCGACGTCAGATTCTTGAGTGAGTGCAACTGGTTTTACATAGAAGTCAGCTGGCTCATTCATTGCATCGACGTTTTCCATTTCTGCCATATTCATATACTCTTCAACATCTATCCCTTTCTGCGAACCTAATGTGCCTCCTAATTTATCAAAAATTCCCATGTTATTCACCTTGTCGCCTATATTATTAATATATACATTATTTTAAAATACTTTCTGTTTTAAATTATTTATGGAATAAAAGGTTATTTAGATATTTCTGTTTATTTTTAGCATTGATTTATTTTAATATTTTTATAAAAATTGAGCGAAAGATATTTATTAACTAATATAAATATATAAAGTTCATATGAGATAAAAAATTAATTTATTAATTTTTAAATATTGCAATGAAGTTGTAATAAATTATAATAAAATAAGAATAAATTAATTTATTTGATTAGAAGATTAATAAATTAAATTAAATAAAGTTACTGTATATTAAGGTTGTATTATGGCTATAATAAAATTGAAGAGAATTTATGATAAGCCTGAAATATTAGATGGGCTTAGAATTCTTGTAGATAGACTATGGCCGAGAGGTGTGAGACATAGCACTGCAAATGTAGATATATGGTTGAAGAATGTAGGGCCGAGCCATGAACTTAGAAAATGGTTTGCACATGATCCTGCAAAATGGAAGGAGTTCAAGCAGAGGTATAGGGAAGAATTAAAGGACAATCCTGCATTTATGAAGTTGATAGATCTTGTAAGAGCAAATGATATTGTAACACTGCTTTATGCAACAAAAGATGAAGAGCATAATCAAGCAGTAGTGCTGAGGGATGAACTCATTAAAGCATTGGCTAAGGCACCGCAGAGAAGTCTTGAGCATGTGTATAGAAAGATTATATAAATTATATAAAATAAATGAAAATATTAAAAATAAAATTATATTTAAAAAATTAATTTTAAAAATAAGCAATTAAAGCTGGTATGTATGGATCCGAAAGAAGCATATGAGAGTGTTTTAGAAGAAATGAAAAAGCACATTGCAGGCAAGACTGATGTATTTGAATTGATGTTTATTGCAATTGTTGCGAATGGTCATGTGCTTCTTGAAGGCGTTCCTGGCGTTGCAAAGACAACAATGACAAAGACGTTGGCAGATGCAATTGATGCAAATTTTGACAGAATCCAAGGCACACCAGATCTTGACGAGCGCGATATAATAGGATTTGCATATCTAGATGAGCAGAAGAATATTCAAATAAAGAAAGGACCTATATTTACAAATATACTATTAGTTGATGAGCTTAACAGAGCCCCGCCAAAGACAACAACTGCATTACTGGAAAGCCTTGAAGAGAGGCAGGTCACGTTAGGCAATAGCACAATTCCTTTAATGAAGCCTTTCATCGCATTTGCTACCCAGAACCCTCTTAATATTGAGGGTACTAATCCCCTT
>JBMFSA010000004.1:0-51162 GCA_049967795.1 Candidatus Micrarchaeia archaeon
CAAGATCCTTTACTTCGATCTTTATTTTGCCTGTTTTGTTTGTTTTATCCATTATCTCACCATTTAACATAATAGGTGGTTGGGTGGTGGTGAGAATGGGGTGGTGTGTAAAGGATTATTGCAATCCTCTACAGTATATATTATGAACTTTATTTTATTTATACTTAAAGTTTTTTTAGCAGCATTATATAGTTGTTATATAATATATTATTAAAAGAATTTTTATAAATTAAAATATTTTTGGTTAATTTTTTATTATATATTCGATAGTTAATTTTTATATTTTATGTAATAATATTTATAAATGTTAGAAAAGTTAAAATTTTGATAGAATAAATGTTTAATATTAAAGAATTCACTTATAGATAGAAGAGAATTTTTTTCTATAAAACTATTTTTTATTGCTTTTTGATAGGAAAATCAATAAAGCTTCGTTAATTATTAATTTATTCATTGCTTGCTCCCATACAATACTCTGCTTTCCATCAAGTACATCTGAAGTTATTTCTTCGCCTCGATGTGCAGGCAAACAGTGCATAATTTTTGCTGATGGGGCATTGTTCAAGACCTCTGAATTAAGTTGATATGGTGCAAACATCTTTTTGCGTTTTTCAGCATCTCTTTCCTCGCCCATACTTACAAATGTATCTGTGTATATAAAATCAGCACCCTTTAATCCCTCTTTTATTGAATCTGTAATATCAATATTAAAATTTTTATTATTCTCTTCTGCAATTTTTATAATGCTATTATTTGGATTGTAATCTTTTGGTCCTACTAGGCTCATACTTATGTTGAATTTTGATGCAAGAATTATCAATGAGTTTGCTGTATTTGTTGCTATATCACCAATGAATACTAATTTGCTATCTTTCAATTTTTTATATCTTTTCATTGTATAGATATCTGAAAGAGCCTGTGTTGGATGCTCTAAATCAGTAAGTGCATTGATTACTTGAGCTGATGAATATTTAGCCATTGTTTCAATATCTTTATGTTCATAAAGCCGTGCAGCTATAAAGTCAGAATACATTCCAATGATTCTTGAAGTGTCCTCTATGCTTTCACCTCTTATTCTATGTGTTGTTGATGGATCTACATAAGATGACAAGCCTCCTAATCTTGCTATTGCAGCTTCAAAAGATAATCTTGTTCTTGTTGAAGGTTTTTCAAAGAAGAGTGTTAAGAATTTCTTAACCTTAAAAGTTTTTCCTAATCGTATTTGATCTGCAATTGAAAAGATCTTATTTATATTATCAAAAGTAAGATCATTTGCACTTAATATATGCATTTCTGGTCATCTATTAAATTATTATTGAAATAAATTAAATAACAACTAATAAAAACAATTAATAAATTAAAATAATTAATAAAGATAAATAAAATATAAAATAAATAAATCAACCGAAGATTGCTCCAAATCCCATATTCGCTCTTGAATCTTCATCCTCTTTTATTTTTATAAACTTTTCTTCAATATCATGATCTGCTCTTTTTATTGTTTTAAAATATTTTTTGAACTTCTCTTCAGCAAGATCTAAGAATTCATCTGTTGCTTTTAAATAAAGATAACTCTTATTTGTATCTACACCCAAAGCCTTTCCCTCTCTTAAGTCATAATCTTGCCTTGCAAAGATTACATTAGCTAACTTGTCTTCTGAAAGTTTCTTTAATGCTTCATGCGCTTTTTCTTCTTTCTCTTGATACTCTTTTAGTTGCTCAGGGGTCATTCTTGCCTTATCCTCATTTTTGAGTTCCGGCACTTTAGGTATTAAATTATTATCCAAATAAGGATCATAACTTAACATCTTTTTTAGTTCTTTGACTTCTGATTCATCGCATTCATATACGCGGATTGACATCTTAAGCACCTATCAATTTTGCATTTATCATTCCATCTTTTCCTGGTCTATTTAATACAACTACTTTACCGATTTCCGTATTAATTATTGTACCTTTTGTTATAATATTCTGCCTTGCAAAGTTTTTATTATCTGGTGATTCAAGCACGCCTTTAATTCTCACTTTCTTATACCCTTCTTTTGTTAATACATTTGCAAATGCGGCGTGCTTCAATACAACGCTTCTACTGCCTCCTCTCCTTCTTATTGTTTTAACTGTATTTTTCTCTGCTTTAGCATCAGCAAGTTTGGTGGCTGTAAAATAATTTCCAATCTCACTCCTTTTCTTATCTCTAAATTTTATTTTTCTTTTACCATTTCCTGATTTTTTTGTATGGGATTTTCCATGTATTTGTACTCCAAATTGGCTCATCTAATCACTGATTTTTTATAATATATTATTTAATAAATATTTTAAATAATTTTAAATAATAAATTTATATTTAATAATAAATTATATATTATTATCTATATATTTGTCTAATTTTGATATTCAACTTTTTATTTTATCATTTTTTTAATCTTTAACCTTTTATTTATTATATTTATACCTATTATTTATACTATTATAATATCATCTTATATTTATCCTTCTGTTTTATATCTTTATTGTTTATATATTTTCATATTAAGTTCTTTTTATACAAATCTATATATTCTGGCTTATCATTCTTAAGTATACTTTCAATTATTTTTATAGCATTGCAATTAAAACTACCAAATTCAAACATTTGCTTTTCCTTTATCATAGATAAAAGCTTATTTTTATTATTATAATCAATATATTTAATTCTTGCAAGTGTTATATGTGGTTTATAAAATTTTTTAATGTCTGCATCTAACTTCAATGCTGTAGGAAGCAGATAATTATAGATTTTATTTATATATTCAGCATTCTCTATATCTGCAAATATTATTCTTAAATTTTTATCATCAAATGTATTAAAACCCTTCAATGTAATTTTAAAACTTTTCATATCAAGCCTATCGAGCTGCTCTTTTATTTCAGCAAGTTTGTCTTTCTGTATATGTTCAAAGAAAAATAATGTTATATGCAGTTGATTCATATCTACTCTTTTTATAACGCCATTTATCTGACTAAGAAAATTTTTTGTATCTTCATATAAAATTGCCCTTGCTTCATCAGGCAATTCAACAGCAACAAAAGCCCTTATACTTTCCATATCATCAAATTTATAAATATTTATATTAATTTTATAAATAATTCTCTTTATAATATCTTTTTATAGATTTCTTTATAAAATATATTTGGTCTCGTAGTATATTGATTTTCTTTATTGTCATTTATCTATAAAAATTGTGTTTATTATGGATTATAATTATAAAGATTATAGTGATGTAACTGTAGTGATACCTGTTAAGAATGAACCAGAGGTTGAGGAAGTAGTGAAGGATGTTATTAAAACATTAAAAGGTTGTAATATAATTGTTATATACAACGGAGAGATTTCAATAACTCATAATTATAAAAATTTAATGCTGCTCAAACAGACTTCAACTGGAAAAGGTATGGCATGCATTGAAGCTTCTAAATATGTCAAAACAGATATACTTTGTTTTATTGATGGAGATAAAACATACGAAGTTAATGATTTAAAAAAGCTCATTGAATTAGTTAGAAGCGGCGCTGATATGGCGATAGGCGATAGGCGGATAAATAAACTTGACAATACTACAATGCCCATATATGTCAAATTTGGCAATAATATCTTAACTGAAGTCGAAAGGATAATTTATAATTTAGATATACATGATTCACAGACTGGCATAAGGGCGATGAAAACAGCAGTATTTAGGAAGATGAATCTAAATGAGAAAGAGTTTGGTATTGAATCAGAGATGAATATTAAAGCAAAGAAGATGGGATTCAAGATTGTTGAAGTGCCTGTAAAATATTATCCGAGGTCAGATAAACCAAGGCACGCAAAGCCAACTGGGGGATTCAAGCTTTTATTAATAAATTTAAAATATATATTCAAATAATCTTTTTATATGTTCTCTAAAGAGGTATTTTGAAGGTGCTTGATATTATATCTAATATAATATCATTGAATTCATTCGGCGAGCTCAAATAGCAAGCATGCCCGGCACCAACTATTATCCTTACTTCTGCATTATATTTTCCTAAAACCTCTTTGCCTTTTTCAAAATCTGATATTGTATCATTCAAGCCCCATATTCCAAAGATTGGTGCTTTTATTCTATCAAAATTTATCTTTTCCATTTCTACAGGCCCTACAAGAACAAGTGCATTTATCCTATCTTCATCTTCTGCAGCCTTTGCTGCAATATACGCTCCTGCACTGCTTCCAAGCAGTATTAGGTGCTTTGGTATGCTCCTAAGCATTCCTTTTACAATATCAATAATATCATTCTCTTCAAGTTTAGCGTTGTTTCTGCTTTTAGGAAATCCTGGTATATCAAAAGCAATTACTTGTATTTTTTTGTTGTAAAGTAGCTTTGTTAATCCTATATTATCCCAAACATCTGAATTAAAGCTATAGCCATGTAAAAGAAGCAGAGCATATTCCGAATCAACATTATTAGTATAATATACAAAAGAATTATTTTTATAATTAAAAGTCTTTTGTTCCACTTGATTACCTATTTATATAAAATCAATTAAATGAATTAAATGCTTTATTATTTTTATTTATTATAATTTATTTATTATAATTATATTAATTATAATTTATTATATTTATATCAATTATATTTATATCTATTAATCTATTATTAATTTTTTACTATTATAAATTTAAATAATAAATAATCAAACATAATTAAATAATAATTAAACTCTATACAAATAATTTTATTAATCTTTTTATTTTTTTTCTTTTATTCTTCTTTATTATGGCTGCATCCAGTCAATTTCATAATATTCATAGTTGCTTTTTGGGAGTTCAATTTTAATTACTTTATAATATGTTATTGCGGTTTCTCTATCCGCTATTGCAATTACAAGCTCTAGCTTTCTATCCTTAGCTTCATTTATTATTGAGCTCAGCTCTGCTCCTCCTATTTTCTCCTCTTCGCTCAAGGAAAGCATAGCATATCTTGGTTTGTTCTTTTGTGGTACTTCAATATTATTATTTTCTCTATGATATAATACAAAGTCAATATTTAAATTCTTCTTTCTGCTTCTTCCAGGTATTGCAAGTATGAATGTTTTGCGCACAGAATGTGCAACTCTTATAGCTCTAGCCCATTCAGATATCAAGAGTTTTGTATCCCTTGGGAATACCTGTATAACGTGCTTTGAATGCACCCAATCATTTCCTTTTATGGGTTTTGCACCAGGAAAATACAACCTGAAATGAGTTCCAAATTTAAATCCTGTTTTGATTATATAGCCCTTGCTCCTCCAGTCTTTGTATACTTGATAAAGTTTTATAAAATCGCTCCTGCGCTTTGTCGAAAGTTTAATGATGCTGCTTTTATTGTAATTTTTGATGTCAAGCAGATTGTTCTCTAAAAGGAATAAAGTTTCATATATGTCAAGCTTGTTCAATATACCTCTATCACTGAGTTTGTATGTTCCATACTGCCCAAGCCAATATTTTTCATATAGCTCCCTTCCTATCTTCTGGTCATCTATAATTGTTGTAAGGTCATAAGGAAAGAATATTCCTTTTATGGGCTTTATATTAATCTTTAATTCAGATAAAGGATATTTTTTTTCAGGAAGCGTTGATCCTGTATTATATACTAAATTAGGATTCTTTATTATTAGGCCTCTGTCACGCCAATCTTTGTATGTGAGATATCTTGCAAGCAGTTTTCCATTTAAGCCAATTTTCTCAGCAACATCGCCAAAATTCAATTCTTTATTGTTTTGGGTGCAGACCGCGCCTCTTACATCAATCAGATAGAGCGCCTCTTCAGGCTCTAAATACAAAAGTTTATTCTTTAAAGTTCCAAAATAACCTTTTAATAAAATATCTTTTGTTTGTTGATCAGATGCAACAATATCTCTTCTGTTTACAAGATTAAGCTTTAGCAAAACAACCCCTAATTATAATTTTAGAATATACTTTAGATATATTTAACAGTCAATACATACTTGCAATTACCTCTTTTTCCACATCTGATAATTTAGCTGGAATGAGAAGTGCGGTAGGTCCATTACTGAAATTTAGTTTCTTTGAATCTTTTATATTGACTAACAGCTTCTGCTGGTCTGAAAGTGCTATTTTATGCATCACAAACAATAACGTATCATCTTTTATAATTCCTTTTTTGTACTTCTTCTCAGCTTCTTCTAATATTGCTATTGCATCTTTGAGTGAAAGTGATGAGTTCTTTGTAGGGTCATAATCAAGAAGTACTAAGCTATGTAGATTATTTTTATAATTATTCTCAATTACTTCATAGAATGATACTGGCATATAATTGCTTTGCCATTTTGATATTGTGCATATCTGTCCAAATCTATAAAAATCAAGTCCACTCTCTCCGATAATTGCAGATAAGATTGATGTTGCATGATATACTTTTATAGGTACTCTCCTCTTTTTTGCTTCTATAAAAATTATTTTATGTGTAGTAGCTATCAAAGGATCTCCACCTACCATTATTGATATGTTTGCATCTCTCGCCCTTTCTATTATTAAAGGGAGCTTTTCCTCTAAATCTTCCCTATTTAGATCTATAATCTGCTTGTTTATAATGCTTGATATAAACCTTCTTCTCTCCTCATCAAAAAATGTTGTATATCTATCTGCATATACTATTGAATTTTTAAGGACGCTGATTGCCTGTAATGTAAGATCCTCATTATTCAAGCCGATTCCAACAAGATTTAGCATTTATTCACCTATAATTTATAAATACAATAAATAATAAATACAATTAATAAATTAAAATAATTAATTTAATAAAGTATAAATATAAAAATGTAAAGTTAAAATATAAAGTTAATCTCTATTAATCTTTTAAATATTATATAAAATTATTTAAAATAAATTAATATAAATTAATCCTTTATACCTTCTGAAGTAACTTTTATTACACATTCGCCTTCAGGTTGGCTTGGAGAATCAACAAGCCTCACAATTCTTTTTTCTTCCTTGCTCTTTCTAAGATATAATCTAGTAGTTGCGGCATGTGCAATTACATTTCCCCCAATAGGGGTTGTGGGATCTCCAAATAAGATTCCTGGATTATCCATAACTTGATTTGTTATATATATTGCAATATTATATTTATCTGCAAGGGTCTGAAGTCTGTGTATATGTGCATTAAGCTTCTGTTGTCTTTCTCCCAATGCTCCTCTGCCCATAAATTCTGATCTGAATAATGAAGTTATTGAATCAACAATTATAAGTTTTATATTCTTTTCTTGGATAAGCTTGTCTGCTCTTTCAATTGTAAGAATCTGCTGCTCGGTTGTTGTTGCCCTTACAACAATAATATTATCAAGGACTGTTTTTGGATCTAAGCCTTGAGCCTTTGCAATTTCGCTTATTCTTTCAGGTCTGAATGTTCCTTCTGTATCAATAAATAAAGTATTGCCGCCAAGCCCTCCCTTGCCTATAGGAAGTTGTACATTAACTGCAAGCTGGAATCCTATTTGTGTTTTTCCACTTGCAAATTTTCCATAAGCTTCAGTAATAGCATTTGTTTCAACACCTCCTCCGATTAATTCATCAAATTCTTTTGAACCTGTGCTTATTCTACCTATCTCCTTTCTGCGCTCCAAGATCTGCTCTCCAGTTTCATAATTTATTGTGGTTGATTCCTGCGCTACTGCTATAGCCTTCTTCGCCGCTTCAACACTAATTCCAGATATTTCTGAAAGTTCATGTGGTGATGATGTTGCTACTTTTTCAAGTGTATCTATGCCTGCATTTCTAAGCTTTTCTGCTGTCGTTTCGCCTATTCCTGGAAGGTCTTCGAGTTCGCGCACTGCTTTATCCTTTGCCATTGTCACACCTCTTTAATAATATTCTGCATTGTTTATAAAATATAATACTAAATAATATTAAAATATTTAATTATCTATTTGATTTAAATTTATAATAATATAATAATATTAGTATTAAATTAATATATATCTATCTCTTCTTTGTTTAATTAGAAAATAAAAAGAAAAAGTAAAATTTATCAATTATATAATATTTATCATATAGATAGAAAAATAAGAAAAAGAGATTAAAGAAAAAATAAAATTATATAAAATTATTTTGTAATCTTTTCAAGTATGGGGTATGTTTCAAATAGATTTTCTTGCTCAAGCTGCTGATATAGCATATATATTATTCCTACTGTTAGCAGTATACCCATTCCTGTTCCAATTGCACCAGTAAGTGTAGCTATTGCAGCCAAGAAACCTACAAACAGACTTCCTAATACAGTTATTGTTGGTATATATTTGTTAAGAACATTTTCTATTATCCTTGGATCTCTTCTAAATCCTGGTATCTGCCATCCAATATCACTCATCTGCTCTGCCATATTCTTTGGGCTCTGCCCTGTCATTTCAATCCAGAATTTGCCAAATACAACACAGAGTGCCATAAGCACAAGTGTATATATTATAGCATGAATCCATTCAGGCACCATAATAAATCCGCCTGTTGGTAAATATAATACTGAAGCAGAGCTCAGCAGTATATGTATATATGGCCCATACCCTCCTACACCGAAAGGTGCAGGATATGGTGATGGGAATGTTGGTGATATTAAGTATATAAGGCCTCCAACAAGCTGCGGCGATCCTCCTATTGTTTGATAATAAGCAAAGAAGTGTGCAAGATTGGCTAGGCTTCCACTAACATTAGCAAGGAATCTAAACCAGATTGTAAGGCTCAGTTCAAGCGAAGATGCTAAAATAACAGGCAGTACGCTTACATATAAGAATGGTATAGGGAGACGCCCTCCTACCCCCCTAAACTGCTCAAATGATAAAGGCAATTCAACTTTTGTTTCATAAGCATATATGCTTACAAGCAATATAATTATTGCAAAGAAGAATGGACCAAAGACAAGCAGTGCATTAGGGAGTGCGGAAGCACCACCTCCTCCTGTTGCTGGATTAAGTGCATTCATTGCTCCTGGCAACAATATTGTCAAAGTGCCTGCAATAATTGCATATGATACTCCTGCAGCAATAAACATATTTATTCCTGATGTAATCCCATATTTAGTCATAATTTCATCAAGGAATATAATTAATATTGCACCAATTGCAAGCTGAAGAGCAACAATCCCAAATAAGCTGGGGCTTGATATAGGTACAAAATCTGTCATTATATATATTATAGATTCTACGATTGCTATAATAATTGCAAGAAGCTTTTGTAAAGTCTGAAATCTTGCCTTGTCAATAGGATCATTTAAATCAATTTTAATGAGGTCAGAACCAACTATGAGCTGTAGTATAATACTTGCAAGTACAATTGGTCCAATTCCTATTGTAATAAGGCTTCCTATCTTAGAAGCAAAAACAATACTCATTAATTGGAAGAATGGCTGTGATGCGATTGCAGTCTGGTTAACGCCAATGGCATACGTGTTATATAATAAGAAGTAAATTCCAATGATGCCTGCAGTCCAATACATCTTTTCTCTTAATGATAAAGGTCTTGAAGGATTCTTTATTGAAGGTATAAATGGTTCTATCTTATCTATAAATCCAAGTGCCATCCATATCACATTATTTTCTAATTTTGACTTTATTTCTTTTTATTATTTTATTATTGATAAGTTTAATATAAATAATCAAATTCATTCAATAATATATAAATGCTTTTCGCTTATTATTTTATTTTTCTTTTAAATTCAATTATATTTAAATTTCTTTATTTTATCTTTGTGCCTTCTGTTATATCAACAATATATCTTTTATTATTAACTGTTTGCCTATCAATTATATCTGCATTAAGGAAATTTGACAAGGTATGGTCTATAATAGAAGATGCAAAATTTATAAATCCTATATTATCATAAGTTTCATAATATACTTTAATATGAAGTGGTTTTTTATTTATTATTTTAATATTTCCCAATCCGAGAATTTTTATCTTTTCAGCAACATCTTCAATATACTCTCTCCTCTTCTTTTGGTGCTTTTCGGATAAGATTTTAGCCAGCATTATGCCTATATGTGTACCTAGATCTGGAATCAAATCATAAAGGTCTTTGTTGAGCATGATGTTGCGTGAAAGGAACCAATAGCTTTTAAGAAATTTTTTATTCTTATCGTTGTTTGTTTCAGTTTCTAATATATTATAAATATTTTTGACAGCACCTTCAAGATCCACATTTTTAAGCTTCTTATCATTATAATAGTCAGATCTAATCGCCTTAAATATTTTTGTATTATTCACAAATGATTCTTTAACATAAAATGTGCTTTTATACAATGCATTTAAGAATCCTGCAATAATGCCCGCTTCAAAATCATTATTCATATTTCCTATATAATCAAAATGGATTTCAATACCATCATATAAGAAATGTGTTGTAACTTTATCATAGCCTACTTTTTCAAAAAATTCTGCAAGCTTCATTACCATCTCTTCTGGAAAGATTGCAGAATTGTTTTTTGCAATATTATTGTATAAAGATTTTCCTGTTGAAAATCCATTTTCATACTGCATCTTCTTCAAGCTCGGGCTCATGCTTAAGATTGCTGAGCTTAATTTCAATGCTTTAATAGAAACTTCATCATTATTAGAATTGTTCAATATATTATTCAAAATTATATCCTTAAAATCTTTGTTTTTATAATCATTTGGAAATTCATCCACTTTATTATTGCTGGCGTCTGCTTCTCTATTATCATATTTCATTCTCTTTTTATATCCTTTCT
Source organism: Candidatus Micrarchaeia archaeon (assembly GCA_049967795.1). GTDB lineage: Archaea > Micrarchaeota > Micrarchaeia > Micrarchaeales > Micrarchaeaceae > JAJZYD01. The sequence goes on from JBMFSA010000004.1 coordinate 10,741, forward strand.
CTCTACTTCCTTTTCTTTTCTTTTGAGGCATGGTCACCAGCTTCAATATTACAGCTTTTCAAAAGCGGTTTTTTATTTAAGTAATATATAATAAGAAAAAGATTTATAACTATCATTATAGTTATCAACAGTGTGCTGTTGTTGAAAAGGAAGGAATCAAGCGCAATTATCTGCGATGTGCTCAATCCAAAAGTTACAAGGCTAAAGAGTATAGGTGCAGAGCATCCGCATCCAGAAATAATACTCCCAAATAGTGTTGTTAAGGTGCTTATCAGTCCAGAGCTGCTCTTAGAATATGAGAAGCCAGAATTTGCAATCATATATATTGATATTGTAAGAAGCATGGATGCGCTTATAATTAAGGAATATAAAAGAAGAGGGGATATTGTTATAAATAGAAACATAGAATTTTGCATTGAAACAATCTCATAGAATAATATATAATAAATGATTAATATTGCAATATTAAGCACTATATATTTAGCATTATATATATCTTTTAATCTCTTTATTATATTTTTTATGTTTTCACTATTCATATATATCATTTTATTATATTATAATCTTTAATATTTATTCATTGCATATATTGCTCTAATTATTATTCTAATAAAATTATATAATTATTAAATAAAATTATTTAAATAAAATATTAATATAATAAAATAATAAATATTTATTAATATCTATAAATAATATATTCAAAATTCACTTAAAATGTTTTTTTGAGCAACAAATAATTCAACAACTATTAATTGAAATAATAAAAAAATTTATAATAAATTAATTAATTTTATATGGTAAAATGATTAAATATATAAATATAATTATTACAATATTATTACAATAAAATAAAAAAAGAAAAAAGAACAAAGTTAATATAATTTAATGATTTATAAAAATAAAAGAAAAAAAATAAAAAGTCCTTCTTATAATTTTTTAATTCACTACTGTAAAGATTTATAATCCTATTGATGCAAATAATTAAAATAAATAAATTGATAAATAAATTGAAGATATAAAAATAATAAGATACAAAGAATAGATAAGGTTTAAATATTTATATTCTATTAAATCTATTAAAAATATAAAAGAATAAAAATAAAAAATAAAAAATGTTTATAGTGATTTAAATGGGAGCATACCAGCATATGAAGGAATCATTTATTTCAGAATACAAAGAGCATTCAGAGCCTTACAAGGCAAGATTAGTTAAGTGGAATGATGAGTCTGTTGTTGTAAGAATACAAAAACCAACAAACATTGCAAGAGCAAGAGAAATAGGCTACAAGGCAAAGCAAGGTGTAATTGTTGCAAGAGTTGCAGTGCTTGGCGGTAAGAAGAAGAGAGTAACTCCTGGAGGAGGCAGGAAGCCTTCAAAATCCGGCCGCTATTTTACAAGGGAGAAGTCAACACAAGCAATTGCAGAAGAAAGGGCAGCCAAGAAATTCACAAATGCAGAAGTATTAAATTCATATTTTGTCGGTGAGATTGGATCTAAGAAGTTTTATGAAGTTATACTGCTTGACAGGTCTAGTCCTTCTATAATTAATGATCCTATTTATAGCAATATAATCAATCAGAAAAATAGAGTATTTAGAGGCTTGACTCATGCAGGTAGAAAGCACAGGGGAATTGCAAAGTCAGGATTCGGTACAAAAAGACACAGGCCAAGTAAGCGCGCAAATATAAGAGGTTGAAATGCCAAAGCTTAATGCATATATAACATTCTCAAAAAAGTTTCCAGAGCAGAGGAAAGCATTGCGTGAGCTTAGAAGCAGTTTTGAAGATTCAAGTATTATATTAAGAGGATCAAAAAGCATTGATAAGATTGTGAAGGATGCATCTTTAAAAGGTTTTGAAAAGATTATTATTATAGAAAGATTGGCAGATGACGAACTAAAAGCAATAAGCATAAGAAGCAGATTTAATAAAGGAAAGCTTGAATGGGATTATGGAAAAGAGTTCAAAGCTTCAAGCATCAAAGAATTATTGAAAAAGTTTAAAAATTAAGGTTTGAGTAGTAATCTATAAAATAATACAAACAAAAGTTGATATATTGATATAAATTATTTTTATTAATAAAATTTATAATAAATAATTTATAAATTAAATTTTATATATTAAATATAAATCAAAAAGCAAATAGCAAAAATAACAAAACAAGAAGTTATTGATATATTAAAAGATAAAAAAATTATAATATATAATAAAAAAGACAAGAATAAGTGCCAGCGTGAAAAACACGCTGGCAAGGCGACCAGTTCTTAGGACATACAGTAGAGAACTAAATAATATTATAATATTAACCTTTAAAAACCTCACTGTTAAATCATGATTAGCGGTATTATTTCAAAAATATGGAACATATAAAAAGATAAAAGTAATAAAAAATAAGAATCAGATTAACAACTATAACATTAAGTGAAAAAAATGAGAACCTTTTTTACGCTTGACATCAAAGGAACTATACTTGCAATTATAATGGCCCTTATAATGCTTGTTTTAGGAATCTTGACTTCAAGCTATGTTTTAGGATTATTTTATGTTTTTGTAATGTCCTACTTTCTAATTCTTTCTGCGATAGTGACAGAAACAAAGAAAATCTATAAAAAGAGTATAAAACTTTATCAAAAGAGCAGGGGCATTTATAATGTTCTTGCAAATGGGTTGATGCCTTTTATTATTGTATTAATAATTTATTTCTATACTCCATCAATACTGCTTATTGCAATGTTTGTAGCAAGTGTGGCAGCAGTAACTGCAGACAAGTTCAGCAGTGAGATTGGTGTACTCAATGGAGATCCAATTTCTATAATAACATTTAAAAAAATAAAAAAAGGAGTCTCAGGAGGAATATCATTATTAGGAACTACAGCAGGATTTATTGGATCGTTGCTAATGTCTCTCTCAATATTTATGCTTCCTATATTAAACTTTAATTTATCTACATTATCTATTATATTATTATTTTTAATAGTCATTATAAGTGGATTTATAGGCACTATTGTTGACTCATTATTAGGATATTTTGAAGAGAAAGGTGTAGGAAATAAATTTACAACAAACTTCTTATGTAGTTTTGTAGGAGCATTGATTGCATTTCTGATAATAATATTAATATAATTGATATAATTAATATAATCTGTTAATATACTCTATAATTCGTTTGCAATATATTAAATTCTCATCAATGCTTCGCGTTCTTTAAGTTCAGAATTATATTTTTGCTTTTCTTTTTCATATTCTTCTCTGTTGAAATTAATCAGATTTTTCTCTAGAAATTCAATAAAACTCTCTTCGCTTGTAATACTTTCAAGAAGACTTTTTAATTTTTTCTCATTTTCCTTTTTATTTTCATCATCTAATTTGTAGTGTTTCATAAAATATTTTATGTAGAAGTTCTTCATAGGATATTTTCTCATTTTATTTAATTTTTCTTCAATTTTTAAATTTTCAGTTGGACCTGATAATGGTTTTATTGCTTTTTTAGATTCTTCCTTTAAAGATTTAAAATTATTATAAGCATCAAGAAAATTTATCTTTTTTGGATTATCTTTTATTATTGATTTGACAAATGGTCCATCATGTGTTGTTAAATATTTTGCTAAATCATCAATATTTAATATTGGTTTATTATAATTTTGTGCAAAATATATTTTAGGTAATATATTTCCTAAAAATGAGGCGCCCAGCAGAAAGTTAAATTTAATCTTACCATTCATAATGCCAGATATAATATACTCTTTGATTTCATCTTTATTCCCAAACTTTTTAAAATAATTAAATTTTTCTTCAAGATTTTCTTCACCATAGCTCGATATTGATGGATATTTTTTTATTAATTCTACAAATTCCTCTTTATTTAATCCTAAATAATTTCTTTTCTCTTCAAGATTTTCTTCACCAACTCCTACTATTGGTGGAAATTTTTTTATTAATTCTACAAATTCCTCTTTATTTAATCCTAAATAATTTCTTCTTTCTTCAAGATTTTCTTCACCAACTCCTACTATTGGTGGAAATTTTTTTATTAATTCTACAAATTCCTCTTTATTTAATCCTAAATAATTTCTTTTCTCTTCAAGATTTTCTTCACCATGGCCCAATATTGATGGATATTTTTTTATTAATTCTACAAATTCCTCTTTATTTAATCCTAAATAATTTCTTCTCTCTTCAAGATTTTCTTCACCAACTCCTACTATTGATGGAAATTTTTTTATTAATTTTACAAATTCCTCTTTATTTAATCCTAAATAATTTCTTTTCTCTTCAATATTTTCTTCACTATGGCCTACTATTGGTGGAAATTTTTTTATTATATCTTCAATTATTTCATCTATTTTTAAATTTTGTTCTAAGAAATATAATATTACTTTAACTTCAGTTTCTGATGTTGGTCTTATTCTATAATTTTTATTTTTTATATTCTTATCAATATCGATGCCTAATTCAGAAAGAATCTTTAACGCATATTCATATCTAAATAGAGAATTTTCATTTGCGCATTCATCCAAATCTTTTGCTAATTGGGTAATTATTTGGTCATTTTTATTATAATTCTTTAAACTTTCTACTATATCTTTGATTATAGTATCTGCTTTGTTATTAGGATTTATACTAAATTTGTTACTTACTTCTTTGCTCATTTAAATCATCTTATTTGATTACTATTTCGCTGTAATTTTTGATATTTATATCTTTCTGCTAACTGCTTCTATTAATTTATCTGCTTTATCAACAAAGCCTTCTTTATCTAAAAATTAGAATGTAGCTTTTGTTGTATGCAATACTTCACTTGCCAAGTCCTCTTCAGATACATTATGATTTGTGCTGTACGAAGCTTTTGAATATGCTAATACAACTATAGATGCTAAAGACAGCATTGCTATTATTATGAAGTAAAATGTGTTTGTTTCTATATATAAATAACTGAACAATAATGCAGTAAGCACACATACAATAACTGTTATTGAAAAGCTTTTTTTAAGGTCAGCAGTTATTATAAAAGATGTTAGCAAGCTCAGCAAAACTAATGCAGTTTTGGCGATCATAAAGCCAAGAGGTGTAAACATGTTCTCAAAAAAAGCATTCATTCCAATACTCTGTATCTCTGAAGGTATTGCTACAATTGAGTTGTAGTTGTAATATAAGAATATGAAGAATACAAAGAACAGGAATGTTGATGAAAGAAGTCTAAAATTATTATATTTAATTAATTCTGTTTCTTTTGTATTATACACTTTGTCTATATCTTCAAGGCAGTAATATAATCCATTATGCTCAACAAGATCCTCATAGCAGAAAGGTCGCCTGCAATAATCACAGATAGCATAAGCCTGCCTCCAAGGATGCCATACGCATGCCATATGTTCTCCAATTCTTCTTGACTCTTTAGCACTTAATGATTTCTTTTTTAATGCTTTGTTGATTTCTACTTCGCTAAGTTCATGATCTTTAAATCCTGGCCCTTCTACCATTTCCTCTGCAGTCTCTGCTGGAGCTACTGTATAAAAAATAGGTTCATTTCCCCCAATCTCCCTCTCTTTAGCCTCACTTGTATATTTGACTGATGGCTGCTGCACTTCTTCATTTTGCTTTTCCTCAGTGCTTACGCTTACTACCTCTTTTTGTTGTGCTGCTTCCTTGTTTGCTGATGGCTGTGCCTCCTCTACCTTTACATGTGTTTCTGTTGCTGCTTGTTGTGTGGTCGCCTTTTCAACTGCCTTTTGCTCCTCTTTTTTCTTCTTTTCCTTTTTTTCTTTTTCTGATTCTTCTTCCCTGACTTTAAAAATCAATAAATCGTCAGGATTCAAAGCCATATTTACAACCTATTTGCTTTTTCTATCGCCTCTCTCTTCTTCTTTTCAAAAATACCTCTATGCTTTGCACAGCTTATGCAGTAATATACTTTTCTTTTTTCAAAAAATCGAAGGTCTGTTGTTCCCTCATTTCCTGTATTAAATGATATTGCTTTTTCATATACTACTGCTTTGTTTCTTGGAATTTTTCTGCCACATGATTCGCATACTACTAAAATCTCTTTTCCTCTCAAAATTAACACCTTTTTAGTATTAATATATTTAATTAAACATTATAATATTATATATTGTAATCTATTTCTCTCTATATCTCTATTTAATATAATATTTAAATTATTCGTTTGGATAGAGGTGAGCCATTTTATCTTTTATTTCTTAATAATTTATATTTTTATTAATTATTTATTTTTGTACATTTATATTATACGAATTATAATAAAAATTATAATAAATAAAGTCCTTAATTAATTATTAATTAAAAATTTCAAAAGTATAATTATTTAAATATTCTTTTTAATATTCTAATTATATTATAAAAATATATTATATTATAAATAAAAATATAAATAAATATAAAATAATCGAAATAAATAATAAAATTGTGGTTATATGAAGACATTTATTATTAGTGAGAATCCAGCAAACGGAATTGTAGTATCAAACGTGCTAAATAAATTAGGGCATAATGTTGTAATAAGTGAAGAGGATGCTACAGATAGCAGGGCTCTTTTATCTGAGCTTACTTCAAACATCAGTGCTTACGATATAATTTTTGTATTGAGCAAGAGCCCAAGGCTATTAGAGATGCAGGTTAATAAAATGCAGAAAGTGATGGCATCTGTCTGCAAGGATGAGGAGGATGCAGAGGAGATTGCAGGCTCAAATGTAAATGTAATTATTTTATCTTCGGGAATGAGCAAAGCAGATTATGAATCAATATTAAATATTATTCTGAATAAACCCTTTGATAGTACTAATAAAAATATAAGAGCAAATATCAACAATCAAAACATTCAGAAGAGTCAAGATCAAAAAATTAATAAAAAAATATCTAACATATTAAATCTTAAAACAAATACATTAGATAATGCAAATACTAAACAGAAAGAGAAGCAGAATGCAGATATAATCAAAGAAATAAAATCAAAAGGATTTTCAAAATTTCTTAAAGATTCTTTAGGGATTGAAGATGAGCAATAGCAATCATGATCTCTTATTTTTATTGATAATATTATAATAAATTATTTATTATTTTTATTTTTCATAAATTCATCAAGCAGAACAGTTGCATATGAGCCAGAAAGAAGAGAGAATCGCATTGTTGTTTTATTATTTTCTACATTATAGTTAAAATTGAGATAGGGTGCAAATAAAAGCCTACTGCTTCCTTTATTTTTAAGCTCTGGCATGCTCTTAACTTTAAAATCTTCTTTATCTATTTTTAATTCATCCATTATCCTTTTCTCAACACTATTCAATTCCATTTCATACCCTACTATATTTCCTACTATGAAAAATTTATCTTTATCTTTATCTTTATTGCTTTGCTCTTCAATTTCTTTATATTTTATTATATGGTTCATATCGGGAAAGCCCAATTCATTTTCATAACATATTAAATCATCTTCAAGAGGTTCAAACATCTTATGTTCAATTCTATAATCAAGTTCAGTGTTGAATATATAAGAGCTTACAGAATGGGTGAACATTAGTAATATATTTCTGGGCAGCCTTCTCAATGCGCCTGCGTAATCATTTGAGATATTTGAAAGATGTTCTAGCACGAGCCTTTCATACTTTAAATATTTAGGAAAATATTGGAGCGCTTGCTTAAAGTCCATTTCAGCCTTCAATTTTTTCCTAGCATCTATTGCTTCTTCATTATGTTCGTTTGTTGTATCTGTTAGGAAGGTTATTGCTGCATCTTCAAAATCACCTTTTAATATATCTATACCTATCTTAACATTATTGCTTCTTGATCCAAAACGCTGTGAACCAAAATAATTTGGGAATACTCCATTAAGCTCTTTGTTTATACTTTCAATTTTATTTTTTATTGTTGAGAAATCTCTGTCTTCATTATTACTATTAATATTTTCTGAAGGTTCAATTGTTATTGTAAATCTATTACCTTGGAGATCTCCTAATTCAATTTTTTTATCACCTAACCAAGCGCCATTAATACTTATATCTCTTATTTTTATAGACTCTAAAGATGGTAACTGTTCCTCTTTAATTCCATAGAAGCTGCATAATTGTGTTGATATTGAAGTCCTATCCTTTGTCCCTGCAAAGCCCATTGACTTTATACCTCTCTTAAATTTCCTTGCAATCACTTTTAATGCTTGTATAGTATTCCAGTTTTTTTTCTGTAGAATAAAAATGGCAAATTTGCCGTTTTTGCTACTTTCATAATTCAATTCATCATTTTTATATTTTCTATCAATTTCCAAGAGATTGCCATTTTGAGTTATCTCTTCAACAATAAAGTTTTCTGCTTTATTCTTTATAATCCCTCCAATACCTTCTGTATTTGATAGATACATAAAATCATTTATAGTTATTAATTATTCTTTCCATCTTTGCTCTTTTTTGATACAATCATAAATTTATTTTTTATTATTATATTATTTTTATTATTATATTTATTCTTAATTTAATTGTAAAAAATTATATAAAATTATTATAACAGATATAAATATCTATATTAATATTTATTATATATTTAATTAAGTGATTTTATGGGATATATGGAACCAAATGTTGATGAGAAGACAACTGATCTTTCAAGGGCTAGGCAATCCTTGATTGAGGAGCTTCAAGCAATAATGTGGTATGATGAAAGAATAAGTGCCACAAAGAACAAGGAGCTTAAGGAAGTATTAATGCATAATAGGGATGATGAAAAAGAGCATGCAACACTGCTTCTCGAATGGTTGAGGAGAAATGATGTACCTCTTGATAAAGAAATAAAAGAGATCCTTGGAAAAAGCAAGGATCTAAAAGAACTCTGGGATTGATCTAATTTTTATTTTTTTTGTTTTTCTATCTTGTCCTTATTATTTATCCTTTTATCCTATTATTGATTCAAGTTTCTGAATTCCTGGAAGTTGGCATACTGGAGCTTTGTTGTTTATTGAAGGACATAGATATGCTATGTAAACATCGGCAGCTGCATACTCTCCCCATGCAAATTGGTCGTTAAAGTTTTTGAGCTGGTTGAGAACTTGTGCATGAGTCATATATGATAATGGAATATCTGATGCACTGGTTGGTGTTGTATTTCCAAATACTATACCATCTGCACCATCAACAAATGTTGTACCCCAATATGTGAATGGAGTTCCTTGGAATTGTTTGCTTGCATTCATAAATGCAATAGCATTTGCATATGTTGCATTTGAAACTGTGCTCTGCAAGTAAGGCAACGATTGGAATTGAAATCCTCCACTTAATGGTGACTCATATTCAATAGGCAAGAATGTAATATAGTTGCTTGTATAATTGCTTCCTATTGATACTCCGCTTGGTGTTGTTATATTTACAGGTTCAAAGAAGGTTGTTGTAATATGTCCATCTCCCATTGAGCTATATCCTGTATATAGAGATCCAAATTGACCAAACTTTGCAAGTGCAAGATCCATTGCCCATACATTTTCTCCACAATATAAGCAAGAAGTTGCTCCTATATATATAACTGTTGGCTTTCCATTTGTTATAAGAACATTACCTTGTGGTCCTTTTGAAACCATAATTCTATCTGTGAGTGTATTATTAAGCAGCTTCTCTGCAGCAATCTCATAATAGCTTAGTGGTGCATTGTTTATAATGCTAAGCTCCGTGCTGTTGAATGGCTTATTTACATGCTGAGCAACATAAGCATAAGTTATATTTGTTGTATTTGGACTTGCATTTGTGCTCGCTGTTGTGCTGGGTGTTGTGCTCTGACCTAATTTCGGCGTAAATACAAATGCTATTAGTACTGCCAATACAACAACTGCTACTGCTAATATTATATTTATTGTTAGAGATTTTCCTAACAAATTTTCCTCCTTTTTAAGTTTACTTTCTTCCAAAAAAACACCTTTTGCATTTTAATATTTTAATAAGAAAAGAATATAAACACTTTTCTTTTTATTTTTTATATAAATAAAATATAAATGAAAAAATATTTATGAAAATTTATAAATGAATTTATAAATGAAAATTTATAAAGATAATCCTAAATTATATTTAAATTAATTAACAAATTTAATAAAATTAAATAAATAATGAAGAAGATTAATAATATAAAAAAATAAAAAGAATAAAAATATAATCAAAAATATAATTAAAATATAAAATATAATTATGATATAATTAGGAAAATAATTACAAAAAATATTTAGTTTTAATCACCTATTTATTTTCTGGTAATTGTGTGGTCAAGGAATATAATTATGATGTAGTTGTTATTGGAGGGGGGCCTGCAGGAATAGGCGCTGCGTTTTCAGCTGCTGAATTGGGATTGTCAACAGCACTAATAGAAAGACACAATATGCTTGGAGGAAATTGGACAAACGGTTATGTCCTATCTATTTTGGGAATATACACTTATTCTGGCAATACAAAGATTGTCGGAGGAATTGCTGATAAAGTTGTTGAGCAATTAAAGAATCATAAAGGTACAAATGGTAAAGTAGGAAATTTTATACCTTTTAGGCCAGATGAAATGAAGCTGACACTTAATGAGATGGCAGAAAAACTTAATATTAAAATTTATTATAGCGCATTAGTTAATAATGTTTATATGAAAGACAATATAATTGAGAGTGTTGAATTTATAGGAAAAAACGGAGTAAATAAAATAAAAGGTAAAGTGTTCATAGATGCAAGTGGAGATGCTGATCTTGCTCATATACTCCACAATGGAGTAATGGTTGGGAATGGTAAAGAGGAGATTCATCAAGAAGCTACACTTCCTTTCAGAATTTCAAATATTGATGAAAGTAAAGTAATAAAGCACGCAAAAGAACATCCTGATGAAATCTCTGTAACATTAGATGATCAAGGAAAGCTTTCTAGAATAAGAATTTTACAAAAGCTAGTTGTTAAAGCAATAAAAGAAAAGAAATTATACCTTCCTCATACCAATAATGAATTCCTGTTCAATACATGCAAGCAAGGAGAATTCGTCTGCAATGCAACACATGTCAATGTCACTAATTTTGCTGATAGCAGAATAATAGCAGAAGAAATAGAGAATGCAAGAAAACAAGTTATATCATCACTTAATTTTTTAATTGAAAATATTGAAGGATTTGAAAATGCTTATTTAATTGATTCTGCACCTTATATAGGATTGAGGGAGACAAGGCGTGCAATTGGCGAATATATACTAAAGAAGGATGAGGTGGTGGGCAATGCGCGGTTTGAAGATAAGATTGCAAGATGTGGGCATCCTATAGAAATTCATGATCTAAAAAAAGGAGTTTATTATATACATCTAAACAATGGTGATGATTCCTATTATGAAATTCCTTATCGGTCAATTGTCATTAAAAATATCAAAAATGCTTTTGTTGTAGGTCGTTGCTTAAGTGCTGAATTTGAAGCGCAAGCAAGTGCAAGAGTAAGCGGTACTTCAATGGCAATGGGCCAGGCAGCGGCAACAGCTGCATATCTAATGATAAAGCAGAATAAATACTCATTAGAAATAAATATAAAAGAGCTTCAAGAGCTGCTCAAGAAAAATGGAGCAATTCTTTAAAGTCAATATAAAAGAAAGGAAAAAAGAATAAAAATAAAAAAATAAAAATGAAAAGAAAAAATTATTTTTTCTTATCTACTTTAAGTTCTGGCGCTATAACTAATGCTATAAATTCTATAACTAATACTGCTATTACTCCTATGTATATTGTTGACATACTTGCAAAGTAACTTCCTAATATTACAGGTATTATAGCTACACCAAGATTTGTTATGACACTGTACATTGATGTTGCAAACCCTGCCTGTGCTGGATCTGATACATAATTTGTTGTTGATGTTAAAGCCATTGACCAGAATGCATTGCCAAAGAATCCAAAGAAGAAGTATCCAAGCGCTATTAATAAAATATCTGCAGTATACGCTAATCCAAACATCATCCCAATTGCACTTAAGAACATAAGGAATGCTGTTGTTATTATACCCACTCTAAATAATTTATATTTTTCAAATAATGGAGGTAGTATTATTGCGCCAAGTGCGGATCCTAAGAATGCCAATCCACCAAGCATTCCTCCATAAGCTAGTGCTTCATTCAATGGTATATGTAGTCGCAAGACTGTTGATGCGATTCCACCTGCAAGCACTGAAATCGATGCTATTGCAAGCCCTATGTACCAATTCTTAAGCATTCCTAATTTAAATGTTCCTTTTAATGATTTTCCTTTATAATTTATTGGATAATCTTTAATACCAAATGCAATCCATAAGCCTGCAATTATTGCCAATATTACAGTTGTCCACATTATGCCACTGAGGCCAAACGCGCTGAATAGACCAGGACCAAGGAATGCACCAAATGCCATTCCTAAGAATAATATGCCAACACTTACTCCAACAATTGTATGTGATTTCTCTTTTGATATTGATTCAGAAACAGTGCCAACTGGAGCCATTGCAAGTGGATAAGCAATTGCGGCTATCAATGCAGTTATAAAGAATATTGTGTAATTGGGTGCAAGTGCTCTGCCTATCAATCCTATTATTGAGAGCAGCGCAGCCCAATATAAAGCGCTTTTGACTGTGAACTTTGCTGCAATATAACCTGCTAAAAGTCCAAGTACAACCATTGTATATCCATATAATGAAATTATTAATATTATTGCACTAAGTCCAACGCCGAATAATGATATTAGTGCGGGTACGATAGGTGCGAGAATGAACCATGCAAATCCTATTGTGAAAAGAAGGAACCAATATGGCAATAAGCTTGCCAAACCTAAATTTTTATCTTTTACTAAATCTTTTTTCATATAAACCACATTTTAAATAATTTAATTTAAATAAACATCAATCGAAAAGTTTAAAGAGTTTTCTATAATATTTGATGAGTATCTATAAATCAGAACGCTTGAATAATAAAATATCAAGATGGAGTAAGCTTTTATATTTTATATAATTAAATTATTAAATTAAATTTTAGATAAAAAGAACATAAGAAGAGCAGCAAAAAATGGAAGCATATATTAAAATAATTATTTAATACTAAACATTATATTTATTTTTAATTATTTTTATTTAACAATATTTTTAGATTTTATTATTATAAATATATTCAACTTAATTCAACTTAATAAATATGAAGAATGATAAATTAATATATTTAATAAATTAGAAAGTTAAAAGACTGATGGGCTCGTAGCTCAGTTTGGCCAGAGCGGCTGGCTCTTAACCAGTAGGTCAGGGGTTCAAATCCCCTCGGGCCCGCTCCATTTATTGTATGTCTTTAATTAAGTAATTTAATCAAAGTAGATAGCAAAATATAAAAAAATTCATTAAAATAGAAATCAATAATACTATAATAAAGAAGAGAAAGCTATAAAAATCTTCAAAATATATAATATAAAGATATTTATAATTTATTTATATTAAATATAGTACAATTATTTGAATTTTTAATACATTTTTATTTATTATTTATAATACTTGAAGAATGCCAAGGTGGCGGAATCAGGTAACGCGTACGCCTGGAATTTTTAATCCAGGTAGCGTATGGCTTTCGAGCCTTCTGGGTTCAAAATAAGCTTATTGTTTATGTAAGCTTATGAATATCCCAGCCTTGGCGTTGTATTTAATTAATGGTGCGTAAATGGAAGATAATAATGAGAAAAAATCAAATGTAGAAAATGCTGAGAAAGCTGAGAAAGCTGAGAAGACAAAGCCAAAGCAGGAGAAGCAAGCTCAAGAGAAGCAGCATCACGAGCAGAAGAAAGTTGAGAAAGCAACTTCTATTATAAGAATAGGAGGTAGAGATGTTAATGGAGAGTTGAGCTTGGTAAGGGCTATTGATCAAATCAAAGGCATAGGAGTTTCAATGGCAAATGCAGTTTCATATGTTGTTGAAAGAGATCTTAAAATTCCAAGAGATGCAAAGCTTAATACATTGACAGAAGAGCAGATTCAAAATTTGGAAGCAATTATGAATGATCCTATTAAATATGGAATTCCTAAATATCTATTGAATAGAAATAAAGATATGGAGACTGGAAAAGACAAGCATTTAATAAGCAATGATCTTTCATTTGTAGTAAGGCAGGATATAAACAGAGATATTAATATAAAAGCATGGAGAGGATTCAGGCACCAGCACGGACAGAAAGTTCGCGGACAGAGAACACGTTCAACAGGTAGAACTGGTACAACAATAGGAGTAGTAAAGAAGACAGAAGCAGCAAAGGCAGCGCCAGCAGCTGAAAAAGGCAAAGGCGCTAAAGAAGCAAAAGCACCTGCTGCTAGTGAGAAAAAATAATGGTGATTAATTGGGAGCACCAAGGAGAAATAGAAAAAAATATGAAAAACCAAAAAATATGTGGGACCTTGAAAGAATAAAAGAAGATAATTCACTTAAAGATAAATATGGTCTTAAAAATATGAGGGAATTATGGATGATTCAGACTGAAGTGAGTAAGCTTAGAAATACTGTTAGAAAATTACTTTCAGGTTCAGAGCCAAAATCTGATAAAATTAAAGCAGATATAATTACAAAATTGTCAAAATATGGCATCGTTTCAGGAGATGCAACACTTGATACCTTGCTAGATTTGAAGGTTGATTCATTTCTAGATAGGAGGCTGCAGACTATTGTATTTAAGAAGGGGCTTGCAAAGACAATAAAACAAGCAAGGCAACTTATAGTTCATGGCTATATAGCAATTGATGGCAAAAGAGTTACAATTCCCAGCTATAGAGTGCCACTCAGCGAGGAGCAGCTTATAAGCTATTACAAGCCGATAAACCTTAACTTGGAAGAATCAAAAGAGCATAATGAAGGCAAAGAAGAAAAAGAAGCAAGTGTAGATGTTGCAAATAATGTAGAATAATAAAATAATAAAATAATAAATAAAAATAATAATATTATAGGTAGTTTAAATGGGAGGCGGAAAAAAACAAAATTTAAAGACTAAAGCTCCAAGTGAAAATAAAAAAGAGATTGTTTCATATGAAGCAAAGGCAATGGCATCAGAAGTAAAAGTGAAGCCAAGAAATGCTATTGCAGTTGCTCATGTATACTCATCAAAGAATGATACAATTATAACATTGACTGATATAAGCGGCGCAGAGACCATAGCAGTCGGAAGCGGCGGAATGATGGTAAGTGCAGATTCTCAAGAGGGAAGTGCATATGCTGCAATGCAAGCAGCATACAAAGTTTCAGCTGCTGCAAAAGAGCGCGGAATAAAATTCATTAATTTAAAGATCCGTGCTCCTGGTGGTCATAATCAAAAGACTCCCGGTCCTGGTGCTCAAGCAGTTATTAGAGTGCTAGCAAGAAGTGGTTTAAAGATTAACAAAATAGAAGATGTTACTCCAATACCAACCGATACAACAAAAAGAGGCGGAGGCAGAAGAGGTAGAAGAGTATAAAGTATAAAAATAAAAAATTTATTTTATTTTTTTCTTTTATTTTTTATATCTATTCCTTTTTAAATTTATTATTTTTTGCTATATATTATTAATTATTCGTCATTTATGAAAGAATTAGCAAACTTATTATATTTTAAAGAAAAATAAAATATTAAAGATAATTTAAATATAATAAAATTAAAATAATAAAATTAAAGAATAGAAATGATTAGAAGTGAGTATATGAAGAATAAATTAATATTAAAGATTGATGATAAAGATAATAAATATGAAATAATTAACTATGTAGAAAAATTGAAGCAATATTTAAATGATACTGTAAATACTAAATCAAATGATAAAAAAATTGAGGATCTAGCTAACTTTATAATTAAGAATGCTTTAGATGTACAGAACCGCTGGATATCCTATCTAAATACAATAGAAGTTCCTTATAATTTAAACCCTTTTATTGCGATAGTCCCTGATATCTATATAAATAGTGGAAAGCACACTGCTTTTGGTAGTTTTATATTTTCATCTATCGCAATTCTTCTAGAGGAGGGATATAATTTTGATGACGAGAAGAGAATGGCTGTATTTAAGATTATAAAAAAATTGCTTGATGGAAGCATACAAGATATAAATTTAGAAAAGAATTTTTATGAAAAGAATTTTGGCAAGAATATAAATTATAGATCAGATACTTCTGTTATAGATGGGGTATCAAGATATCTAAGAAATAAATATTCCGAATCTAATGATATAGATAGGTATATTAAGCAAATTAGAATTAACTGTTTTGTTGATCGAGAAATTAAATTGCCGCCACGCAGTGCAAAGAATGAAGAACCACAAAAACAAAATCCAGTGCCAAATGTAAAACAAGATATAAAAAGATTTGAATTGAGAATTAAAAAGTTGTTGTAGGATTTATAATAATCTTTATCATTCTTTTATTTTTATAAATTTTAAAAATTCTTCTTTATTTAATATATAAGATTTATTTGCTTGTTCAAGTGTATGAAAGTTTAATCTTTCCATTATTGCAGCATCATCAATTTTTAATCCTTCTATAAATATACCTTTTTTATTTTGTGATCCTTTTGAATCATAAATTCCTTTCAAATAATTAGAAGAATAGTCATTTCTATATTTGAATATTCTATCTTTCTTCTCCAACTCTTTTATTAGAAGTTTTTTTAGTTTTGAATTATAAAAATATACTCTTTGGTATCTATAATTGTCTTCTTTTTCGTCTTCAATTATTATCTTGTTTGGTTCAATCTTAAATTCAGATACTGCAATTTCTATAAAATTTTCAATTAATAATTCATTGCTACTTTCTACTCCAATAACAGGATCCTTTACGCTTCTTGAATAACTATATTCAAAAAGTGCCATAAAATAACATATTTTAGGATTCAGTTTTAATCTTTTTGACAATAATAACACCATTTTTATTTATAGTTATTATTGAAAAAATATAAAAAGAGGATGTAAAATTAATATTCTTCTAAAATTAAAATTTAAAATTAGAATGCAGCTCGAGATTTAATGCGAGGAATTAAGTGCACATTAATCAATTGAGGTGATCTATCTGCAGGTTCCCCTACAGATGCCTTGTTATGCCTTAGCCCTCCTCACAAAATCTTAATTCGAAAGCGTCCGAAGGCGCTGCCTCATTAAGACCCTACTTGGGTGGCTTGGCAGGCGGTGTGTGCAAGGAGCAGGGACAGATATTCACCGCTCGATAGTGACAAGCGATTACTAGGGATTCCAGCTTCATGAGGGTGAGTTTCAACCCTCAATCCGAACCTAGATCGGTTTTAGGGGATTTGCTTTGCCTCTCGGCATTGCGTCCCATTGTACCAACCTTTGTATGCCGCGTGTAGCCCGGAAGATTCAGAGCATACTGACGAATCGTCGCCCTCTCCTTCCTCCTCTTTAAACAGAGGCGGTCCTAACAGAGTGCTTCACTTATCGCTAAGTGAATTGCTACTGTCAGCGAAGGTCTCGCTCGTTCCCGGACTTAACCGGACAGTTCACACCACGAGCTGACGGTCGCCATGCACTACCTCTCGGCTTGTTAGGCAAGATCTTTAGTCTGGCCTTCATCCTGCCGTCGCTTCCGGTAATATTTCCGACGTTGAATTCAATTAAACCGCAGCATCCACCCCTTGTGTGCTCCCCCGCCAATTGCTTTAAGTTTCAACCTTGCGGCCGTACTCCCCAGGCGGCAGACTTAACACTTTCGCTACAGTACTGCAAACGTTCGAGACATTTGCAACACTAGAGTCTGCATCATTTACTGCTAGGGCTACTCGGGTATCTGATCCGATTTGTTCTCCTAGCCTTCGCTCCTCACTGTCGGATATGTTCTGGTAAGGCGCCTTCGCCACCGTTGGTCTTCATAAGATTATAGGATTTAACCCCTCCCTTATGAATACCCCTTACCTCGCCCACTCCCTAGCCAACAGGTATCTCATGCACGCATTGACGTTGAGCGCCAATATTTCACATGAGACGGTATTAGCCAGCTACGAGCGCTTTAAGCCCAATAATCGTGGACACCACTTGTGCTGCCGGTATTACCGTGGCGGCTGCCACCGGTCTTGCCCAGCACTTATTCGCCAAGCTTGCTATACTTGGCAAAAGGTTCACCGAAGTGAACCACTCAGATTCCCCCCATCACGCTTACGCGCATTGTGGAGTTTTCGCGCCTGCTGCACGCCGTAGCGCTAGGGCCCTTGTCTCAGTGCCCTTCTCGGGGCTTCTGCTCTCACATCCCCTACGGGTAATAGGTATGGTGGGCCGTTACCCCGCCATCTGCCTGATCCGACGCAATCTCATCGTAAAGCGGAAACACTCCAATTCGTGCCCCTTTCAGTTATAATTCCTTCCAGATATCATAACCTATAAAGTATTAGCCACAGTTTCCCATAGTTATCCTTTACTTTACGGTAGATTGATTACGCGTTACTGAGCCGTACGCCGCCGTACCAAGTGGTACAGCAAACTTGCATGGCTGCCGAAATCTGATAGCGGTGCCCTCCAGCAGCATCGACTGGAGTCGAATGCTCTGGCATTAAATTTAACCGCATAAAGCACTTGCGGAAATTCCTCTCTGCACATCTCGAGTCTGCATCTAATTCCAAACAGGAATTTTCATTATTGTTCTAGTGGTTTTCTCTGCTATTTTAGATAGCATATAATAGATTTAACACATAGAACATCTAATATTATTTAACAAAACATATTTATATTTATCGTTATTTTTCTTTTCTTTTATATTTTTTATATTTTATATTTTATTTTTTCTTTTTCTTTCTTAATTTTTTTATATTCATTTATATCTTTACAGTTCTATAATTTTTCCGTATTTATTATTTTTATTATTGATCTTCTTTACTAAAATATTTTTAAAATTATCTTGATCTATCTCATTGCTCAGTTGGGTTTTTATTAATATTTTATTATCCCTCTCTTTCATATCAACCATATGTACTCCTTGGATTTCTATAATATTTTCTGCAAGTTTGCCAAGATCTATATCTTGATTGCTGATTAAATAATATTTATGCAGTGTATATTTATTATCTTTATCTATTTTATCTTTCCATCTATTAATTTCTGCAACTTTGTATGATACTATTGATCTTCTCCCTATTCTATTTATATATTTATCCACCATTTTTTCACCACTATCTTATTATATACTTCAAAAACAAAGAAAACAAATATAATATAATTAATTATAAATGCAGCTGTATTAAAAATAGATTTAAAAATATCTAAAATGTAAATAAATTTTAGATTATTAAGAATAAGCTGATAGATATTTTTCTTGTTTTTATATCTATCTTTTTGTTTTAATTCCTTAAATTCTTTATATGGCTCAAAATTCATACATCCACCACACATTATGTGCGGTGGATAAGATAGTGGTAGGAATTTTTCCTAATTATTTATTGCATGTAATATATTTATATCTTTCTATCTGGTTTGATAAACAGAATAGATTTATTAAATAATGATAAGAATGATAAAAAAAATATTTATAAAAAATATAATGATAAGTTATGTATATTTATGACAAAGTTCATTGTAATTTATTTTTTATAAAATGAAAAAGAGGAGGTTTCCAAAAAGTATTGAAATAATTGCACCAACAAAGATAGGTAAGGCAAAAGGTATTGCAGATCTATATACAGGGAATTTATCCTTTATCTTCTTTTCCTTCATCTTCTTTATCATATCTTTTGTTATTAAGTTAGTGAAGTTTATACTTTTCTTAAGCTTTTTAAGTTCATTCTTATCAATCAATGAGGATGCTATCATATCTCCATCTTCAAGTTCATTTACGCTCAAATAACTGATCATAGATTCAGCTATCGGCTTTTCAAAAGCAATTAAGATAGCTGCTGCAGTTATAATTATTATAAAGATAGCGATTGCATAGGCATTCAATTCAAATATATAGATAAGCAATGCTAAAAATATAAGATAGGAAATTGTTATGAGCATGCTGTTGAATAAGCTTTGTTTTGTCACATAAATTTTTATATTATTTTTATATGCTTTCGGTAGATAATACAAAGGTACAAATACTATTGCAATAATGCCTGTAGAAATGAATAGGGAGATAATAAAAGGAAATCCAAATTGCAGATTGTTTGTCAATAAAGGAGTATTAAATGTAAATAGTATCATTGAAATCGTTGCAAATTCTATTATATCAGCCCAACCTATCTGGCCTGCTTTATAAATTATATATCCTAAAAACATTATTACTGCGCAAGTAGCAAAACTTAATAAAATTGTTTGTATATTTAAATAAATGAGAGTCATTATTGCACCTATGACTAATGTAGAATAAGCAAAGAGTGCAGGCACATTTCTTTTATTGAATATATCAAATATCATATAAATAAAAGCAATAATTAAAACAAGCAATATCCTTATAATATCTAACATACTTAAAAACATTTTAATCACACAAAATTATCAAAGCTTAAAATCTTGTTATAAAATTATAAATATAATATATTCTTATAAAAATGAATTAATAAAGTAATTAAAAATTAATATAATCTTAATGCAATTATTATAAATATATTGCTATATAATATTGAATGAATGTGTTATCTAAATTTTAATAGATTTATTTTTAAATTTTTCTTTTGTTTTATAAAAATATTGTGATTTTTATTTTTTAAGAAATGAATAGAATATAATAAAAATATATTAATAAAAATAAACAAATTAAAACATATTATTTATAAATTGATTATTTGAACTCTGAAACTTAATCAAAATCAAAAAGTAAATAAAATATAAAAATTATGGATTAAAATTAATTTAATATAAAAATTAAAAATAAAAATTTATATAATATTATATTTTTTTACAAGAGCAAAAATCAAGTGGTTATAATGTCGATTGATTATAAAACTATTGAAGAAAAATGGAAGCAGGAATGGGATAAAGCCAAGGTTTATGAAGTTGAGCCAAATGATAAACCTTCAATGCTTGTTACTGCTGCAATACCTTATGTTGATATGCCCTTGCATATAGGGCATCTTAGGACTTATTCAACTGCCGATGCTCTTGCAAGATATAAAAGAATGAGAGGATTCAACGTATTGTTTCCAATGGGTTTTCATGCAACAGGAATTCCTGTAATTGCAATTTCAAAAAGGATAAAAAATAATGATGAGCAGTTAATTAATATTCTACGCAATATACATCATATTTCAGATGAGGATATAAAGAAGATGGTTGATCCATATTACGAAGCAGAGTACTTCATAAAAGTTATAAAAAAAGGTTTTATTGAGACACTTTATAGCATAGACTGGCGTAGGCAGTTTGTTTCTATAGAGCCTATCTTCAGCAAAATGGTTGAATGGCAGTTTGGTTTATTAAAAGAAAAAGGATATCTTATAACAGGCAAGCACCCTGTTGGATGGTGCACTAATGAGAATAATGCTGTAGGTCAGCACGATACAAAAGGAGATACGCATGTAAAGATTGATGAATTGGTAGGAATAAAGTTCAAAGATGCAAGCAGCGATGCATATTTTGTTTGTGTAACTTATAGGCCTGAGACAATATACGGTGTTACAAACATATTCATAAATAAGGATGCAAAATATGTGCTTGCAAAGCTTAATGATGGCTCTAGTATATATAATATATATTTAGCAAAAGATGCATTTGAGAATCTAAAATACCAGCTTGATATTGAGTTGGTAAAAGAGATTGATGCGAGTGAGCTTCTTTCAAAAACAGCAATCAATCCTATAACTAATGAGTCTGTTCCAGTGCTCCCTGGATTCTTTGTAAAGAGTAGTACTGGCTCAGGTATTGTAATGAGTGTGCCATCGCATGCGCCTTTTGATTATGCAGCACTTAAAAGGCTTGAAAATGAAGGTTACAAGCTTCCTGATTTTAGATATGTAAAGATATTGGAAATAGAAAAAGATGAAAAAGGAAAAGGTATAGGAAGAAGTATTGAAAATCAGAAAAATGCATCTGCAAATGAAGATATTCCTGCACTTGCCTATCTTGAGATTATGGGCATAGATGAAAAGTCAAGCGAAGATCTTTTAGAGATTGCAACAAAAGAGGTATATAAGGAGGAGGCGCGATATGGTATTATGCTTATTGGCAAATATCAAGGAAAGCGTGAACCAGAAGCACGCGAATTATTAAAAAAGGATATGATTGAAGAAAAAAAAGCAATAACTATATATTCAATTGCAAATGATGAACCTGTATATTGTAGATGTGGTACAAAAGTTATAATAAAAGTTGTTGATGATCAGTGGTTTATAAATTATGGCGACAAAGAATGGAAGAGCAAGACAAAAGAAGTTTTCAATAAAACTGTAAAACTTTATCCAGAAAAGTATAGACATACTTATGAATTGCTCCTTGATTGGCTAGACTTAAGAGCAGCAGAGCGTTCACAGGGGCTTGGTACAAAGTTTCCACTAAATCCAAATCATGTTATTGAATCGCTATCCGATTCAACAATCTATCCAATGCTTTATACATTTATACATATATTGAGAGCTGACAATGTTGCTCCTGAAAACTTAAAACCAGAATTCTTCAATTATGTTGTATATGAAAAAGGAGATATAGAAGAAGTTGCAAAGACCTGTTCAATAAATTCAAATACAATAAAGAAATGCAGAGAATCATTTGATTACTGGTATAGAAATACTTCAAGACATTCTGGGTCCGATCTTCTTGCAAACCACCTTCTTATGTATTTGTATAATCATGTTGCAATCTTCCCAGAACCGTACATGCCAAAGCAGATTGTTGCAAATGGTCTTGTTTATTTAGAAGGAGTCAAAATGAGTAAGAGCTTGGGCAACGTCGATCCTGTCAGTGATGGTATAAAGAAATATCATGCAGATCCTTTAAGAATGGTTGAGACAACAATATCAGATATAGACAGTGATCTCGAAGTTAATCTTAATGAAGTAGTATCTGGAATATATTCTAGAAATGAATTCTTCTATAATCTTGCCAATAACCTCTATAAATTCAACGGAAAGGAGCTTACACATATTGACTATTGGCTCTATTCAAGGTTGAACAATAAGATTAAAGCAGCTACTGAATATATGGAGAATATAAGTATTAAGAATGCTTATAACGAGATATACTTCAATTCATTCAACGAGTTAAATAAATATCTTGAAAGAGGAGGGAAGAACTTTATCGTGCTTCATGATTATCTTGATGCAATTGCATTGATGATTTCTCCAGTGATGCCTGCATTTTCAGAAGAGTTATGGCATGTGCTTGGGCACTCAAGCTTTGTTGTCAAGGAAAACTGGCCGAGCTTTAATGAAAATATGATTAATAAGAAGATAGAAGATGCTGAAAATATCATAATGCAGACTATTAATGACATTAATTCAGCTATTGCATTAACCTCAAAAATTGATGCAAATAAAGGTAAAACACTCAAAGCTATAAAGATAATAATTGCTGATGATTGGAAGCTTGATGCATACAATAAGCTTGTTGATGTAAAGAATATTAGTGAAGTCATAAAAGAGCTCAATCTCGATGGAGAAAAGGCAAAATTCCTTGCACAGTTTATGCCTAAGATAAAAGCGCTCATAAAGATGCCTGATATTAATAGTACATATATGATTTCTGCATTTGCAAGCACGCACGATTACATAAAGAACAAATTCAATACAGAAATTATAATAGAAAATGAAGCAAGTTCAAAATCTCCAAGAGCGCAGAGGTCTTTGCCAAATAAACCAAGCATTGAATTGATTTGGCAGTAGTACAATGACAAAAAAATTAATTAAAATGGAGAAAAAATAAAAAATTAATAAAAACAAAAAAAAAACAAAAAAAAATAAAAATAAAAAAAGAAGAAAGAAAAACAAAGTGCTTGCATGGATTCAAAACCCAAGATAAAAGGCAAAGGTAAGTATAAAGAACTTACAAAAAAATATGATGTATTTATATTTGATTGGGATGGAACACTGACAGAGCTCAAAATATTCAGAACCCTTGATCAAAAATATGGCTTATACTGGCTTTATAAAAGATTGAAATATGGCAAAGACAGGCGTGCAAAGTTGGATGGCAATTCTAATAAGAAAGATTCAAAATTCGAAGAATTTAAAGAGCAGTTTTTTTCCACATTTGCAAATCTTTATCTAACAATATTCAAACCAAAGCTGCATTATAAAGTAGTTGAATTATTGAAAACATTGAAAAGCAAAAATAAGAAAATTATATTGTTTAGTAATGGGGCAGAGTGGCGCATTAAACGCGAAATAGAACTCTTCAATATACAGAATTTATTTGATGGTCTGTTCAGTGCGCAGAAGCTTAAGGTTATAAAGCCGAATCCTGCAGGGTTGAATAAAATAATTGAAAAGTATCATTTAAATAGAGATAAAATAATTTATATAGGGGATATGGTTGATGATATTGTTATGGCAAAAGCCGCGCATGTTGATTCATGTGCAATTGCTGGCGGGTTTGATGATGAATATTCTTTAAAGAAGTCAAATCCAAATTATATATTTAATAGTATAGAGGAGCTGCTGAAAAATATATAACAAATAAATAGAAACAAATAAAAATTATTCTCTATTTTTTCACTTTATCATAATATATTTATAATTATTTATTGAAACTTTATTAAGGCTTTTTGGTTATTTTTATTGTTTTTCTATAGTTCAATATTTAATATTTTTTAGCTTTATCTATACAAAGAATGATTATAATAGAAAATACAGATAAAAAGTAAAAAAATAAAAAAGCAATAATAGAAATAAATAAAAAATAAGTAAAAATATAAATAAAAAAATAAAAGAGGATAGCTTATGGCAGAGGAATATACAGCAAAGGATATTGTAGTTCTTAGCGGAATTCAAGGGGTGCGCAAAAGGCCTGCTATGTATATAGGTTCAACAGGTAATGCAGGTTTCCTTCATTTATTATACGAAGTGCTTGATAATGCAATTGATGAATCGCTTGCAGGTTATGCAAAGAATATTACAATAAAACTCAGCAGGGATGATGATGTAGATGTTGCAGAAGTAAGTGATGATGGAAGAGGGATACCTGTTGATGTAATACCTAAAGTAGGCAAGCCTGCTCTCGAAGTTATAATGACATCATTGCATTCAGGAGCAAAGTTTGAGAATAAAGCATATAAAGTTTCTGGAGGTCTTCATGGAGTAGGGCTTACAGTTGTCAATGCACTTTCTGAATATACTGAAGTAAGAATTAAAAGGAACAATAAAATGTATATGCAGAAATTTAGTAGGGGCGTTCCATTGACAAGTTTAGAAGAGGTGGCGTCAAATGTTGAAGGTAGTGGCACAACAATAAAATTTAAGCCTGATAAAGAAATATTTTCTGTTAAATCATTTGAGACAATTCAGCTTACTGAAAGGCTTCAAGATCTTTCATTCCTCAATCCAGGGCTTCATATTACTTTGATTGATGAAAGGGAAGATAATCCAAAAGAGATTAAATATTTCTCTGAAAAAGGACTTGAGGATTTTCTTGCATATATAAGAAAAGGAAAAGAAGAGGTTAGCAAGCCAATTTATATCAAGAAAGATGTAGATTCATTCCATATAGAAATAATTATGCAGTATACAAAATCATATTCAGAGGAGCTGCTCTCTTTTGTTAATAAAATAAAAACAAGCGAAGGAGGTACGCATGTTGCTGGCTTCCATTCTGCATTGACAAGGGCTATTGTATCATATAGCGAGAAAAGTGCAAAGAAAAAAGAGGTAGCAATAGAAGGTGATGATACAAGAGAGGGCCTTATAGCTATCATTTCTGTATTGCTGCCAAATCCAGAGTTTGAAGGTCAGACAAAAGAGAAGCTTGGAAATGTCTCTGTGAAATCCGCTGTTGAAAGCACCACTTATGAAGAGCTTTCAAAATATTTTGAGGAGAATCCCAATGAGAGGGAGAAGATTCTCACTAAAGTTTATAATGCAGCAGAGGCCAGAGAGTCTGCAAGGCGCGCAAGGGAGCTTGCAAGGAAGAAAGGGATGTTTGATGCTGATGTACTTCCTGGAAAACTTGCTGATTGTACAGAGAAAGATCCTGATAAATCTGAAATATTTATTGTTGAAGGTGAGAGTGCTGCAGGATCAAGCAAGCAAGCGCGTGATCGATTTATTCAAGCAATATTGCCATTAAGAGGAAAGATATTGAATGTTGAGAAGGCAACAGATGAAAAAATATTTAGCAATGCTGAATTGCATACAATGGTTACTGCTCTTGGAACTGGTATAAAGGAAACATTCAATGCTGATAGTGTGAGGTATAAGAAAATTATAATACTTACTGATGCAGATGTTGATGGAAGTCATATAAGAACACTGCTTCTTACTTTCTTCTATAGGTATATGCGCCCACTTGTTGAAAAAGGCTATATCTATATAGGACAGCCTCCTTTGTATAAAATTACACATGGTAAAACTATTAGATACGCCTATTCAGATTCACAGCTCAATGAAGTGCTTAAAGAATTTGATGGAAAGGCAAATGTGCAGCGATATAAAGGTCTTGGAGAGATGAATCCAGAGCAGCTGTGGGAGACAACATTAGATCCAAAGCGCAGAGTATTAAGGCAGATAACAATTGGAGATGCGGAGCTTGCAGATACAATGTTTACAATATTGATGGGATTAGATGTTGAACAGAGGCGCCACTTCTTAGAAGAACATAGCAGTGAAGTCAAATTCCTCGATATATAAAAATAAATAATGATGATGCTTATGGATGACAATATAAAAGATAAAAAAAATAATGTAGATAATTCAAATACAGAAAATGGAATTGGTAATATAATACAATCGCAGATAGAAAAGGAGATGCAAAGTTCATATATTGATTATGCAATGAGTGTCATCATTGGCAGAGCCCTTCCAGATGCAAGAGATGGGCTAAAACCTGCACAGAGAAGAATTCTATATGCAATGAGCAGGCTAGGTAACTTCCATGATCAGCCAACAAAGAAGAGCGCAAGGATTGTTGGAGATGTTATAGGAAAATATCATCCACATGGAGATATGGCTGCATATGAAACATTAGTGAGGCTTGCCCAAGATTTTACAATGAATCATACGCTTGTTGAGGGGCAGGGTAATATGGGATCAATAGATGGAGATCCGCCTGCTGCTCAAAGGTATACAGAAGTGAGGCTTACAAAGTTTGCAGAGGAGATGCTAGAAGATCTTGACAAAAAAGCAGTTCCCTTTGTTCCGAATTTTGATAATACCGAAGAGGAGCCGACTGTTCTGCCAACAAAGATTCCAACAATGCTTATCAACGGCGCTTCTGGAATTGCTGTCGGCGTAACAACAAGCATAATGCCACATAATCTTAAAGAAGTATGCAATGCAATCATTGCATATGTTGATAATAGAAATATATCTAACCAAGAGCTCATGCAGTATGTAAAAGGGCCTGATTTTCCAACTGGTGGTATATTATTCTATAATGAAGATTTAATAAAATCCTATATGACAGGAAAGGGTTCTTGCACTGTAAGAGGAAAGATAAATAAAGAGGAGCAAAAAGGTAGGCCGATGCTCATTGTAAATGAGATTCCTTATGCAGTAAATAAAGCACAGCTTATACAGAAAATAGCCCAACTTGTAAAAGAGAAGAAGATTCAAGGCATATCTGATTTAAGGGATGAAAGCAACAAAGAAGGAATAAGAATTGTTATAGAATTGAGAAAAGATGCAAATCCCGATATTATAATAAATATGCTTTATACCCATACACCTCTTCAAACAACAATTCCCATAAGGAACTTAGCAGTAATAGGCAATAATCTTATAACAATGGATCTAAAGCACATGATAAAGATATTTGTAGATTTCAGAGCAGAAGTGATAAGAAAGAGAACAGAGTATTTACTATCTGTAGCATCAGACCGCAATCATATTGTTGAAGGTCTTCTTATTGCAATGTCTCATATCGATGAGATTGTAAGTATGTTGAAGAGTAGCAATGATATAAAAGATGCAAGGCAGAATCTTATAAATAAATACAACATGTCTGAGAAGCAGGCAAATGCTATACTTGACATGAAGTTAAGCAAGCTCACTCATCTTGAAGCGAAGTCCCTTGAAATAGAGAGTGCAGAGCTGAAAGATAAAATAAGTCAATATAATGAAATATTGAAAGATGAAAAGAAGATCGATAATATTATCAAAGAAGAGACAAAATATATAAGGGATACATATGGAAGAGATAGAAGAACAGTTATAGAAGAGAATCCAAATCTTATAATAAATAATGAAGAGTTGATTGCGGATGAAGATACAACAATAATTCTTACAAACAATAACTACATAAAAAGATTGCAGACTTCTATATACAAATCGCAATCAAGGGGAGGAAAAGGAGTTATAGCAATCGAGCTTAGAGAAGGAGATTTTGTAAAGCAGATTCTATCATGCAGATCAAAGGATTATCTTCTCTTGTTTACAAATAAAGGCAGAGTATATTGGCTCAAAGCATATCAAATATCAGAGGAGAATAGATATAGTATAGGAAAGGCTATTGTCAATTTTGTAACATTAACTGAAAATGAAAAAGTTGAGAAAATACTAAATACAAGGAACTTTTCTAATAATTTTATAGATTTCATTACAAAACATGGAAAGATAAAGAGGGTAAAAGCAGAGCGCTTCTCAAAGCCAAGGCGCAATGGTATTATTGCAATGCCAATGATTGAGAATGATGTACTGGCAGATGTATGTATATCAAACGGAAACAATGAGTTATTCATAGCCACAAAGAAAGGTAAAGCGCTTAGATTCAAAGAAACAGATATAAGAGAGATGGGCAGAAATGCGATTGGCATAAGAGGTATAAGATTAAATGCAAATGATGAAGTAATAAATATAATTTCGGCAACTAGCACAGATTTAATTGCATCAATAACAAGCAAAGGGTTTGGGAAGATAACAGAGCTCAATAAATATAGACTGCAGAAGCGCGGAGGCAAAGGGGTAATAAATCTAAAGATAAAAGATAAAACTGGCGATGTAATAAAAGCACTCAAGGTCAACATAACTGATGACATTATACTGTTCAATTCTCAAGGAATGTCTATCGAATTTCCTGCTTCGGATGTGAGGATGACGGGCAGAAGTGCATCTGGCGTTAGATTGATGAAGCTTGAAAGTGGCACTGTAGTTGATGCACAAGCAATACCAAAGAAAGATGATAAGAGCAGCATCGATTCACCACAAGAAACACCAAAGCAAGAATGATTAGATAAAATAAATATATAAAATAAGTAGTTATATAAACAAAATTTTAGATATCTTTTATATTTTTTTTGATTTATAATTCTATTAGATTTTTGGAATTTATTTTTTTGTTTATATTTTATTTATTTTATTTATTTTATTTTTAGTGGTTATAATGATATCTGTATTGGTAATTGGTAAAAATACTTATGATAGAAATATTGATATTGCACTTACAGCCAGAGCATTCGGCGCATCTGAAATCATTTTTGCTTCAAATAAAAATTCAAAGCTTTTGAGATATATAAAAAGATTAAATAGTAGATGGGGGAGCAAGTTTGAAGTAAAATATATAAACAACTGGAAATCTTTTATAAATAGTATGAGGACTTATAAAATAATATATCTTACAAAATATGGGCAGCCTTTGGATAAGATAGGAAATCTCATAAGAAACTATAAGAATTTGTTGATAGTCGTTTCTTCAGAAGAGGTAAACAAAGTGTTGCTCAATAATTCTGATTTTAATATAAATATAACAACTCAGCCCCATTGTGAAGCTTCTGCAATTGCAATATTCTTACATCATTTCTATGAAGGCAGAGAACTTGCAATGCATTTTGAGAATGCAAAATATAAGATAATACCTTCTGAACGCGGGATAAAGATAGAAGAGCTCAATAAAAAAAGATAATTTTTATTATTTTTTATTAATATATTTGTTGTTTTTATTTTTGTTTTATTTTTACAAATTTTTATAAAAATGTAGATAGTTATATAAATTATTATTGTTTAATATTTAAGATTTTGTTTAATATTTTTATATATTTTTTAATAGTTATATTTTTAATAAAATAATTAATAAAAATAAATAAAATAATATTAATTAATAATATATTTTAATTTTAAGAGTTTATAATATATAATATAATCATATTAATTTAAGGTGAAAATATGTATCCAAATATACAAGCATACGATAGAGGAGCAATGTTTAGTCCGGATGGTAGGCTTATTCAAGTTGACTATGCGAGAGAGGCAGTTAGAAAAGGAGCGACATCTCTTGGATTATTGGCAGAAGATGCTGTTGTGCTTATGGCCCACAAGAATATAACAGAGCCATTGGCAATACCAAGCACAGTTCAGAAGATTTTTAGAGTAGACGCAAATATAGGTTTAACCTATAGTGGTCTAGTTTCAGATGGACTGCATCTTATAAATATAATGAGAGTACATGCACAGACTCATAGAATGATTTATAATGAGACAGAATCTGTAGAAGCAATAGCAAAAGAGATAGCAGAAGAGATGCAGGTCGCAACACAGTATGGAGGCTTAAGACCTTATGGTAGTTCATTGCTTATTGGAGGCTACGACAAAGTGCCTAAGTTGTTTGAAATTGATGCAGGAGCATCATTCCTTGGTTATATGGCAGATGCAATAGGTCAGGGGAAGAGTGCAGCTCAAGAGCTTCTAACAAAGGAGTATAAGGCAGATATGAAAGTAGAAGATGCAATAACTCTTGGAGTAAGTATAATCAAGAAAGTAGTCGATCAGAAAATAAATGAACTCAATATAGATATTGCAACAGTAACAAAAGAGGAGGGTTATAAACTATTCTCATCAGATGAAATTAAAAACTATCTCTAAATAGGCCCTTTTTATTTTTTTATTTATTATTTTTAACTCCTATTTCTTGATTGTGTGAATTTAAAGTAAAGGTATATAATATTATTCTACTTATTATTTTTATTATTTTTATAATTTTAATTATTACCTTTATACTTACTATTAAGTTTTAATTCAGTATTATGATATATGATATATTAAATAGTATATTAATAAATATATAATTAGGTGTATAGGATAAGATTAATAAAATATAAATTATATTTTGATAAATATTAATTAATAATATTAAAAAGGATAAGTGATATTATGGGTAAAAGTGTTATAATAAAATGTAAAGTAAATGGAGAAGAATTTGAAATATTGGCAGATGCAGATATGGCTTATGAATATGTTACTGGAAAAAGAAGTGATCCTTTAAGTGTTCTTGAAGATGAAGAAGTGTTCAAAGATGCAAGGAAAGGAGAGCGCCAAAGCGAAGAAAAAATAAAGAAAGCATTTGGTACGAATGATATTGCAAAAGTTGTCGATGCAATTTTAAAGAAAGGTGATGTTCCAATAACAACAGAGCAGAGGGCAAAGCTTGTAGAGGAAAAAAGAAAACAGATTATTGCGATATTGTCAAAGAATTCTATTGATCCTAGAACAAACCTCCCAAACCCTCCATTAAGAATTGAGAATGCATTAAAAGAGGCAAAAGTATCAATTGACCCTTTCAAAAATGTAAATGAACAGATTGAAGAGATAGTAAAGAAGCTTACTCCTATATTGCCTTTGAAGTTTACAAATGTGAAGATAGAGGTAACAATTCCCGCTGAATTCGCTAATAGGTGCTTCGGCTTAGTAAAGCAGTATGGGCTTAAATCAGAGGAGTGGTTAAGCAACGGCGATTTGAGAGTCATTGTTGAATTTCCTGCAGGGATGCAGACTGAGTTTTTTGATAAGATAAATAAAGCAACACAAGGAAAGGTTATGACAAGATTACTATAATATTTTAATAATATTTTAATATTTTGTAAACTTGCTATAATCAATATTATGGTCTACTAATGAGTAAGATATATATTTGTTTATGATTAAATATAATGATTAAATATATAATTAAATATATAATTATATGATATCCTTTTGATTCATAGGAAATATCAAACAGTTGTCTAGTTTGTTATTTATTTTTATAATAGTTAGAAATAATCGAACAGATAAATAGTAATAATTTGAAGTAAGATTATAAATTATAATATTTAAATGATTGAAGAAGTATAAAATATAAAGGCGGATACAATGAGAAGTATAATTTTACCCGGTATGTTAGTTTCTGATAAACCAGAAAAAATAGAAAATACTTATATAGAAAATGATAAAGTTTATAGTAAAGTTATTGGTCTTTATGATGATGAAAAAAGAACTTTAATATCACTGGAAGGAAACTGGATACCTAAAGTTGATGAAAAGGTTGTTGGAATAATAACAGCATCAAAAGGTAATGTTTATGATGTTGAATTGTTCTTTTTTGGCAGAGGCCTTTTAATAAGCAATAAATATGACAATATGAAGTTTAATGTTGGAGATGTTATATCTGCATCTGTAAAAGATGTAGAGGATTATAAAACTGTAATATTATGGGATGCCAAACCATTGCGTGGAGGTACTATAATACAAGTAAAAGCGATGAAGACACCAAGAATTGTTGGACATAACAATACAATGGTGGATCAAATTTCAAAGTATACAAATTGCAGCATTGTTGTCGGTGCTAATAGTATAGTATGGTTGCGTGGTGGCGCAATTGCTGTTGCTATTGAAGCTATAAGAAAAATAGAAAATGAGGCACATACAACAGGCTTGACTGAAAGAGTAAGGATGATGCTTGAAGATAGAATGTCAAAATTGAATACTATTAAACAATAGAAGGTGTAAAAATGGCAAACAAAGCAAACGCGCCAAAATTGATAATAGATGGTAAAAGAATTGATGGTAGAGATTTCAACCAATTAAGACCTATAAAGATAACTGCAGGTGTTTTAGAAAATGCTGATGGTTCGGCACTTCTGAAGTGGGGTAATAATATTGTACTTGCTGCAGTATATGGACCTCGTGAATCAATGCCAAAGCATTCAGCAGATCCAACAAAAGCGGTTATTAAATGCAAATACTCCATGGCTCCTTTTTCCTCAAAAGGTGAACATGGCAGAAGTGGTCCTAATAGAAGAGCCATAGAGATATCAAAGGTTACAAAAGATGTATTTGAGGGTGTAATATTCCTTAATGATTTTCCTGGCAGTGAAATTAATATCTTTATAGAAATATTGCAGAGCGATGGTGGTACAAGAGCTGCGGGGATAACTGCAGCTGCAGTTGCACTTGCAAATGCCGGCATACACATGAAAGATATTGTTTATGCGGTATCTGTAGGGAAAGTTGGGGATGATCTTCTTTTAGATCTTAATATGATTGAAGATAACTATTCTGATTGTGATATGCCTATGGCAATATCACCAAGGAACGGTGAATTATTACTGCTTCAAATGGATGGAAATATAACCAAAGAAGAAATAAAAAGGGCTATAGATATGGCAAAAGAAGCAGGAAAGACAATATCAAAAGCACAGCATGATGCTTTATTAGAAATATATAAAAATGTAGATAGACAAATAGAAGCAAATGGTGTTTAAAATGGGAGTATTTGAGGATATAAAAAGTAATTATGTAAAAGAACTTCTCGCGAAAGGGATGCGTGAAGATGAAAGAGGAATGTTTGATTTTAGGAAGATATCTATAATAAAAGATTTTATACCACAAGCAGAAGGTTCTTCAATAGTCAATATTGGGGATACAAAAGTCTTAGTTGGTGTAAAGATGCAGATTGGTACACCTATGGAAGATAATCCAACAGAAGGCAATCTGACAGTTTCTGCAGAATTGCTGCCTCTGGCACATGCAGAATTTGAAAGTGGACCACCAAGCCCAGAATCAATTGAGCTTGCAAGAGTTGTTGATAGAGGAATAAGAGCAGCAAATAGTGTTGATCTTGCAAAGTTGTTTATAGAGGAAGGCAAAGTATGGGAAGTTTACTGCGATATCTATGTGTTAAACTATGATGGTAATCTGTTTGATGCAAGTACTCTTGCTGTTATGGCTGCTTTAAGAAACACCAAAATGCCTAAATATGAAAACGGCAAAGCAATATATGAAGAGAGGAATACTCCACTTCCAGTTAATGACAATGTTGTATCAACAACATTCGGAAAGATCAATGATAAAATAATATTAGATCCAAATATATATGAAGAGAATGCGCTTGATGCAAGGTTAACAATTGCAAATGATGGAAAGAGAGTAAGAGCAATGCAGAAAGGGCTTAACGGAAGCATATCAGATGAGGAGATTGATATGATGGTCAATACTTCAATTAATAAATATGATGAATTGAATAATGCTATTAATAATGCTGTAAAAGAGGAATGATCATATGGCAAATTCAAGTATAAGATATGGAGCAAGTTTGAGAAAGAGGTACAATTCTATAAAAGAGAAGAAGAGAGCCGCATATAAATGTGATGTATGTGGGAGAGAAAAAGTGCGAAGAATAAGCACAAGCATATGGCAGTGCAGGCACTGCAATACTGTCTATGCAGGAGGTGCATACACAATGACAACACAGAAGGGAGAGGTTGCAATGAGACTTATAAATGAGCTCAAGAATAATGCATACAAGAAAGAGGAGGGATTAAGAGCAAATGAGATTCTAGCAAAGGAGGAGGAAGCGAATAAGGAGAAATAATTGCTTTTTAATTTTATTATTATTTTTAGATATATTTTAAAGGTTTTTATATGGTTACAATAAATTTTAGTCCAATAAATGAGATAGTGATTCATGAATATCTATATATTGAGAAAGAAGATTTGATTAGGAGCAGGATTACTCCTGCTGGAAATTATCCTTTATATTGGTGTAATGGAGTACTATTTGCATTTTCATCTCTACCTTGGACTGATGAAATAATAAGTGATTATTTAAAAGGCAGAGTGCATTGGAGTGAGCTTCAATTTACAAAGATGGAAAAATATCAGCAAGTACTCGAGCTAAATGATGAAGAATATAAAGGTTCATTCAAAGTAAGAGTAATAGATACAAGCAAATCTGCGCTTCATCAATCAATCGTAAAATGGATTCTTGAACAAGAGAAGAGAATGAAATCCTCAAAGTGAAAATAGGGTAATATTAATATATTTTTTTATATAATATAATAATTAAAGGGATAATATGGGATATATTTGTGCAAAGTGTAAGAAAAAAGTAAGAGAAGGCCTTAGGTGCAATTATTGTGGAAGTAGAATTATCTTAAAAGAAAGGCCAAATCTCGCAAAAGAAATATCTACTGATTAATTTTATTTTTCTTTTTTATTCTTTGCTTTTCCTTATTTTTCTTTTTGGAGTTTAATTAAGTGATTAATTATTTTGTTTTTATTATTATTACTTCTGATACCTGATCTACTCTATCATATTTTATACTATTCTTTGCAAGCGCAGTTGGGGTAGATTGTGCTCTTGTCAAATCCTCAAATTTTTTGAGCAAAAGATTAGCAACTTTCTTGCTTTCAAAATCTATTATAATATCCTCTACTGTTCCTACTTTCTGTCCGCTGTTTGTTATTATCTGCTTTCCATACAATTCTGATAAAGTTATTGCCATAAAGACACCTAATTATATATTATATATTTTATAGTATTATTTTATATTATTATAGTTTAATCTAAATTATTATAATCAACCAAAATTTATTTAAATAAATAATTTATTTATATAAAATTTTTATTGCTCTTATTTTTATAATTTTAAATTATTATTTATTATCAAACTTTAACTTATAAAAATCAATATCCTCCTGTGTTACAACATTTCTACCTTCTTTTTTTGCTCTTTTTACTGCGTATCTTGCTATCACTTGTGCTCTTTGTTCAAGAATCTTTGCAATTTTATCTGCTGCTTTATCGCTAATCATCACATTATTCTTTTTTACAATTTTTTTTATTGTTAAGCGTGATATTCCCATTAAAACACCTTATAATTTTATACTATATTTTTATTTCTATTGTTTATGTTATTTATGAAATCAGCACTCAAGATCTTCTTCACAGCAGTTGCTCAGCGTAGTGCATTATCATCATTAATATTATATAAAGATATCATTTATTAAAAATTATTCTTTTATATTATTTTTTATTTACATTTTTAATTAACTAATGTAAAATATATAAATGTTCAATATATAAATATATATTTATATTTCTTCTTTGCCTCATACTTATTTTATTAAAAGTTCTTAAAAATTAACAAAACATATAAATATCTAATTAAATAAATTAAGTAATATTATTTATTAATATTATTAATATTATTAATATCAACATCATATATATTGTTATATTGTTCTGTCTATTTTTTTATTTTTTAGTATTTTTTAATTAAATTTAGAAGTATTTAAAAATATAATATTTAATAAATATTAAAATAAATATTAAAATGGTGAAATAATGGAATTCATAAAAAATGAAGACAAAATAGAGATAAAGAAACTTCTGGATAGTAGATTAGCAAATAATGTAAATATTATAATATTTACATCAAAGGACAAATCAAAGTGTATGTACTGCTCTGAAACAGTTGCACTATTAAAGGAGCTTAGCCAACTCAGCCCAAAGCTTAAAGTAACTGAATATGATATAGTAGAAAATTCAAAAGAGGCAAAGTTTATGGGGATTGATAAAGTACCCGCAATTGTGCTCGGAGGCAAAGTGATATATAATTTATATTATTTTGGCATACCTACTGGATATGAATTTGCATCACTTCTCGAAGATATAATAGATGTATCTACAGGAGAAACAAAATTAAGTGAAGCAACAAAAAAAGCACTTAAAAAGTTTGACAAGCCAATTGATATCAAAGTATTTGTTACTCCTACATGCCCTTGGTGTCCTA
Source organism: Candidatus Micrarchaeia archaeon (assembly GCA_049967795.1). Taxonomy (GTDB): domain Archaea; phylum Micrarchaeota; class Micrarchaeia; order Micrarchaeales; family Micrarchaeaceae; genus JAJZYD01. The sequence continues at coordinate 47,569 of JBMFSA010000004.1, forward strand.
AAGCAGTTAGAACTGCGCATCAATTTTCAATAGAAAATAATAAGATAAAGAGCAGTATGATTGAGGCAACTGAGTTTCCAGAATTGTCAGAAAATTTTGGAGTTATGGCAGTTCCAAAGATTGTAATAAATGACAAAGAATCTTTCGAAGGTGCGCAGCCCGAAGAGGTATTCTTGGAATACTTGGGAAAAGTATAATTTTTTAGTCTATTTTTTATTTTTTTGTTTACAATACTTTTTCTATTTTTATATTTTATGCTTATACTATTTTTAAGTCTTAAGTCTTTATATTAACATTGCTATTATTTATATATTATATTTTCAATATTAATAATTATTCTTATTTAATTAATATTAAGACTTAATTTGACAGGTGTGTTATAAAAATATATAAAATAATATTTAAATTATTATAAATTTTAATAATTATATTAAGTGCCGGGATGGCGGAATCAGGTAACGCGCCAGTAGTGCTTGTGGCGAAACTCGAGATCTGGTTGCCGCAAGGCAATTTGGGTTCAAATCCCAATCCCGGCGCTTTTAGTATCTACTAATCTTCTGATCCAATATCTAAATATAAAAATAGATTATAATTTATAAATATTTAAATACTTATTTGGTTAATATATAACTATAAAGGTGTGAGAATGAATAGATCTAGATTAGATGGAGCTATTTTATTGTTAATGATAGTCTTAAGCGCATTGATTATTAGTACAGTAAATGCAGTACCTGTCAATTCTTTAGATGTGATAATAAATCCACAAACAGGAACATTTATACAAGGCCAAAATATGACCCTTAAAGCTGAAGTATCTGGTGGAACTTCTCCATATTCATATCAGTGGTATAATCTTACAAACGGAACGGTTACTAAAATGGTTGGCAATACTTCTTCAATTTTAGTTGTGCCATTAACATACGGTGGTGCTACACTTAAATATATGGTTTCTGTCACTGATAGTGCTTCAACTACTAAAAATTCAATAGGCACTTATACAATAAATTACCCGCCAGCGCCAAGTGGTGGAGTACCTGCATCATCACAGCCCGTAATAACACCTCCTTCTACAACAACAAACATTACAACAAATGTGACTGTTAATATAACAAAGCCAAGAATCAATGTAACACATATTACAATACCTCCTGCAAATATAACTGCAGTAGTTGCTTCTAATATATCAAACAAGAAAGCATTGATTGTCAACTTTACAAATCTGCATCTTACAGTGAATATATCAACATCTTCACCAACATCTTTACCAGCTACTGTAAAAATAATAAATATAACATCAACAGCACCGATTGCTCCAACAAACTATATAATATTGGGTGCTGAAAATATTATAGTGAATACAACTGCAAATGTATCTATTTATGTAACACAACATTACCCTTGCAATATGTATGAACCATCAATTGCACCATTTGTATATTTGAATGCTTCGTGGTCAAAGATAGTACCATTTGTAATAAATTCAAGTGCATGTACTCTTTCATTTTCAATACCAAATGATCCTATAGCAGGAATTCTTGAAGTACCATCTACAACTATATCATCAAATACAACAAATGCAACTAAATCATCTAATATTATAACACCACCAACAACAAATATAACAAATACAATAGTAGTGCCAACAACACCAACACCAACTTCAACTTCAACAAGCAGCAGCAACAATACTTTAATAATAGGTATCATCATACTTGTCATAATAATTGCCATAATATATTATTATACAAAGAAAAGAAAGAATAAAGCAAGTAGTAATGCACCACCAACGCCAAACAAAGAAGCTTGATTTTGATTAAGAAGATTTATATCTTCTTTTTCTTTTTTTAATTTTTTATATAACTATTTTTTTATTTTTGGTGAAGAATAGGCTAATGCAATGCTTGCAATAATATTTGTTATTAAAATAATCATAAACGTTAAATAAAATATTATATTGAAATAAAAGCCCCCAAATGCAAAAAGCATCGTTGAAAGAACAGCCGCAGTCGTGCCTCTTGGTAATAGTGAAAATGCAATTGATCTATATTCCTTATCATCCTTTCTAAAGAATATGAAGACTTCTATATATCTTATTAATATTAATATTAGTGTAATAAACACAGCATATTCAAAATAATTTAATGATAATACTGCAATCATACCTATAAACACAAAGAAGAAAGTTCTTAAAAGAAACTCTATATCCTTTTGTGTTATATTAATCTCTGTTTCATTAACTTGCGAATTAATTCTTAGTAATTTTGATAATGATTTATAATTTCCAACAATCAATCCAAAAATAAACACAGCTACTATAGCTGCACCATTAAATAGATTTGTAACACCATAAAGGAGCAATGCAATTGCTAATATTGCTAAATACTCCTTCGAGCTTTTAAAAATATTTAAAAAGAAAAGCCATACAAATCCAAATATCAGTCCAAAGAATACACCAACACTTAAAAAGTCAACTGTATATGTGCTCAATAAATTTAGATTTAATGCACTATTATTAATTAATAAAAGCAGGATGGAAAATATTACTATCGAAACAACGGAATTTGTAGTTGATTCCATTATAAGCATATCATAAGTAGCATAAGGTATCTTTATTCTTTTTATAATGTCTATAACAATAATTGTTGTTGTTTCTCCAACTATTGTTCCTAACAGTGCGCCATATATAAAAGGCCATTTAAAGATTATATTCATAATCCACGCAAGCAGTGCTGCGGATAATACAATATCAAGAGTGCCAAATATTACACCCTCAACACTTTTGACATATTTGCCTTTTGGGTGAATTTCCTTACTTCCTCCAAGAAGTATTACAACTAATGCAATACTTCCAAAAAGAGGTGCAAGTGCTGTCAATATATTTGTGTAAGAGGAAGGTAGAATATGTCCAATAGGGACTAAAATTAAACCTATTACAATCAATATCAATACTTCAGGTATTTTTAATAATTTAAATATTAATTTGCTTATGTATCCTAAGATCATTATTAGAGCTATTATTATCAATAAAGAATTTGTATTTAATATATTAAATATTAAATTAATCATCAGTCCACCATATTATAAATAAATTTTATTTTTATCTATTAATTACATTAATAATTTCTTTAATTTATTTTATTTATATTTTTTTAATATTGTTATATTTTATTATAGATCAAACATTATAATTTATTATATATCAAACATAATCAATTTATTTATAATATATTATTTACATTATTTAAATTATTTATATTATTTAAAAGATCTCCCAAAATAAAGAAGTATTATTGATGCACAAAATGCTACTAAAGCTGCATAAGTATAAGAGTCAAAAGGGCTCAAAGTATATAATAAACCCATAATAAGATTTGCCGTAAATATGCCTATGCTCCTTGATGCACCTAATGCACCCATACTTCTACCTTCCCTTTTGCTTTTTGATACTAAAGCTATAAGAGCGGGCTCTATTGTTTCTATAACGCCCATTCCAAATCCGAGGAGTGCAACTATCGCATACATTATAATTGTGCTTACACTTGCAGCATAGCCATACCCTAATAGAAATGCTCCAATTGCCGAAATGAAATAGCC